>JACZTW010000258.1 GCA_022573485.1 Planctomycetota bacterium | reverse complement strand
CTTCTTCGCCGACCCTGTCTCATCGATCAGGCCGATGGCATACGGGTGACTGTGATCACGAGCCACGATCTCTTGAGTGCGATCGATCATCCGCTGCTCATCCCAGTTCGCCGAGCCCAGAAACACCTGTAGAGAACGGGGAACAATGCCGGCCCGAAGAGCGATCGGCTCGGCACTCTTGCGCTGCAAGTCCGAGTTCTGACCCTCCACGTAAACCTCAAGATACGACTCCGTATCGCACCGCCCAAAACAATCCGAAAACTCCGCCAGAAAGGCGTCAAGTCCACGTCCAACTCGCTGAATCTCTGCGACATCCATGCTTTGCTCCTGTCAAAGAACGTAAATCGTTTCCATGACAGAAGTTATCGAACACGATCAGCCAGATTCTTGAGCTTACTTTGCGCTGTAGTGTTAAGTAGATGCTGTGCCATCAGCGAAAGGGATGTCATCAGAAAACTCCGTAGCAGTCGGCTATGTCAGGGTAAGTACGGAACGCCAGGCTGCCGAAGGTGTCAGCCTGGATGCGCAGAAAGAGAAAATCCTAGCGTGGGCTCAGGCCAATGATTATGAACTTCTTGAGTTATTTGTCGATGCAGGTCTCTCGGGGTCGCGGGCGGACAACCGTCCTGGACTTCAGCGCGCTGTCTCCACCGCGTGTAAACGGAAAGCGGCGCTCGTCGTGTATAGCCTGAGCCGGCTGGCGAGATCAACGAAGGACGCGTTGGTGCTGGCCGAGCGCTTGAACAAGGCCGGCGCCGATCTTGTCAGCCTGACGGAGAGCATCGACACGACGTCCGCCAGCGGTAAAATGGTGTATCGCATGCTCTCCGTTCTCAACGAGTTCCAGCGAGATCTGATCGCGGAACACACGGCCGAAGCTCTGGCGTTCAAAGCGAGAAATGGACAACGGTTCAGCCGGTTCGCACCATTCGGATATCGCTTCAGTCATGAGGGTGACCTTGATAAAGATCAGTGGGAACAAGAAACTATCCGGCAGGTTCACGAATTGAGGCGTCGAGGACTAAGCATTCGCAAGATCGGCGCGGAGCTCGCTGCCAAAGGCGTGTTCAATCGAAACGAAAAGCCATTATCAGCAAAAGCCGTGTTCAAGATTCTCAAGCGGGCAACTTGATCAGCGTCAACGTGGCCCTGGAGGACGCCTATTTGAACACTATGTGGCCGTCAAACGCGGAAACCGCATCCGGTTCCTCACGCCGCGGCACTCGGCGACGAACTGTGCGGATGCAAAGATTGCCGACTGATCCAAGAGATGAATTCGGTATCCGAGCGACGACGGGATGAGAGGTTCGCAAATCAGCCGTGGATCCTCTGGTAAACCGCTCCCCTGGCCGTATCTCCAGATGTGCATACCCTTAACGCCGACTGCCAGCAAAAAAGAGATCATGCGTTTATCCTATCCGATCGACTGATGAACTCGCGGCCTATCGATTGAGATCGCTGGGAACAAGAGTAAGCAGAACCGTACGCGGAGTTGTACCGATGTGGGGGCAAGCATCGGAGCCGTGTTGAGCTACAGCTCTCTATCGAGGGTATCCTTGTCTGGCGAGTGATATGGATTGCGAATCGAAAGGAAATCGCTAAGATGCCAGCACAAAGGGACTCCTGGGTGATCGGCGATGATTCTCAGGATTGCCTTCCAAATTGAAGGTGCTGGATTCTGCCATCGCGGAAGCTGCGCATTACACGGGCGAGGACGGATTTGCGGTCGATCTCAGGACGCCTACATCTGCGATGGCTACGCAACCTCAAGCGATTCGAGGACATTCGTGTTCATGATGGTCGACACGGAAGTTTTAACTTCGTCCAGCCACCCCGATCATCGAGCCGTCCGGCCCACATCGCGCTAACATCCGATAACCATTAGAAAGAAAATCGCGCAAGGGGAAAGCCTTTGGGTGACAAGGCCCAAGCGGGCGGCTATACTAAGTGATGATAGAGAGAGAATCGGGAGGAGGGGGACTTCCGCGATCATTTCGTCTCTGTCCCAGGGTGGACTGAGTCGGCCCATCGACGAGTGGATTTCCCACATTGAATCTGACTTGGTAGAAACGCCGTCCGCGATCGGTTCGGATGGGTACAGAAGTTGTGTTTCCACGGTGCGTGTCATCCGTCCGTGGAAGTTTGCTTCACATTAGGAGACGGAAGATGAGAACCCGAGAGGACAAATCAACGGCATCCACGATTGGCAAACGGGTTCGTAGACTTCTATTGAAGTGTACGATGGTCATTCTCATGCTCAGCATGGTGATCACCTACCCCGCGTGCGGCGGTGACTTCCTCGGCCTGGAGGATTACCAGCGCGACCTGCTCTTCGGCCTGGGATCACTGGCGCTGAGCTTGTTGTCACCGGCCGGCACGGTCGGACCGGCAGGAGAACCCGGTGAGCCCGGACCCGCAGGCCAATCGGCAACCGGGCCGGCAGGCCTGGCCTGTTGGGACCTCAATGGCAACGGCGAAGCTGATCCTGACGAGGATATCAACGGCGACGAAGTCTTCGATACGCTCGATTGCCAGGGTGCCGATGGCCAGGACGGCTCGGTCGGCCAGACCGGCGCCGACGGTCACGACGGCGCCGACGGTACGGACGGCGCTGCTGGCGCGACCGGTGCGACGGGAGGCAGCGGCGCGACGGGAGCGACCGGAGCCGAAGGACCCGCCGGCCCTACACTCTTCGACACCTTCATTGACGAGCTGTACACCGTGCAGTGCGGATCGTATGGCGAACTGACCAATGAAGCGCTCGATCCGGTCGGGATCATTGAGCCCGGCTTGGGCGCGTGTGTTTGCGATGAAGCATGTGACGCACAATGCACCGACGTGGTGGCCTACAAGACGCCGATCGGCTATCGCTACGGCGGCGGCCCGGTGGTCATGTCGCTGTACTTCTGGCGCGCAGGCGAGAAGACTGATGGTTGCTTCGCTCTGACGCTGGATGCCTACCACAGCAGGCACAACGAATCCGTCATTCAGTACGGCGGACAGCGCGTCATTCTGCCCGAGGTAGTCGGGCCGTTGTTTGATGGCATTCTGCTGGTCGTTGATTTGCCTCTGAACGTCGAGCGGCTCGGTCCGGAGGGCCCCGGCCTGGGATTCCCCAATGACCTCCTCACGCAGGATCTTCTGGCTTTCGAGTTGAACACCATCGAGGGACTTGATGATGGCGGCTGCTACACGTTGCTCGGCGCGGAGTTCATCGAAACCGCTGACGCTACGGCGGCCGCGCATGCCCGCATCTATACGGACACGAACGAACTACTGAACGATCCCAACGTCGACTGTAGCGTTCTGTGCGGGGAGGATGTGGACTGCGCCGACTTCGACAACGCGTGCAACGTCGGCGTGTGTAACGATGAGACGCGTGAATGCGAAGCGCAGCCGACCAATCAAAGCGGCGCGTGTGATGACGGCAGCGCCTGCACCGAGAACGATGTATGCACCGCGGGCGTGTGCGGCGGGACGGCCATCGGGTGCGACGACGGCAATGTCTGCACCGAAGATTCCTGTGATGACATCACAGGCTGCGTCCATGTGCCCGTCGTGGGCATCTGCGATGATGGCGACGCCTGCACGATCGACGACCTGTGCGGTGGCGGTGAGTGCGCCGGCACGGCGGTGGACTGTTCAGAAGCAGGCGATCAGTGCAACACGGCCTCGTGCAATCCGGAGGGTGATGACGGCAATTGTGCCACGATCACACCCGTGGGAGACGGCACGCCCTGCAGTGACGGCGCCGACTGCACAGCAGACGAGTGCGTGGCCGGACAATGTCAGAGCACGCCGAACGACTCCGCGTGCAGCGACGATGAAGTCTGCACCGGTGATGAAACGTGCGACCCCGATGATGACAATCTTCCAAGCGGCTGCAGGGCCGGCACGCCGCCGGACGAATGCTGCGAAGAACATGTGGATTGCGAGGACGGCCTCGATTGCACGATCAATACGTGCAACCTGGAGACGGGTGAGTGCCAACTCGAGTTTGTGGACACTGACGGAGACGGCGTTCCGGATTGCACGGACAACTGTCCCTTCGACAATAATCCCGGTCAGGAGGATCAGGACGACGACGGCATCGGCGATGAGTGCGACATTTGCCCGACAGGTCCGAACGATCAGGACGCGGACTCAGACGGTATCCCGGACGGCTGTGATAACTGTCCAGACGTGGCCAATGCGCCGGGGCACGGAACCTGCGTCAATGGCGAAGTGGGTGGCCCGTGCGTAGAAGATGCCGACTGCCTCGAAGACAGCGCCTGCAGCAATGACCAGGAAGACAGCGACGGCGATGGCCTTGGCGACGCCTGCGACGCCTGCCCGCTTTCGGAGGACGTGGGTGAAACCGTCGATCTGTTCCCGCAATGCCCCAACGATAACCCCGTCGAGAACGTCCCGGATGAGACCGGTTGCACGCCGCAGGATTTGTTCAACGATTGCGTCACGGCGTGTGCTTGTGCGAATGAGGGCGGAGGGGCAATTCCAGAGTTGCATCACGGGCATCTGTTCCGAACTCCTGGTGCAGCTCGGCATCTGCGACAACAACGGCTGCATTAACAGTTGCACCGGCCAGCTCGACATTGGGGATTTCCTCGGTGAATGCTGCGAGGTCGACGCGGAATGTGATGACCTTGGCGAGTGCATCATCGACGTCTGTGGTGTTGACGGCGTGTGCGATCACTTCCCGATTCCCGGTTGCATGTAGTCCATTGAGTTGGTTTCTGAAGTCCCGGGGGTTCGCACAACGAGCTCCCGGGACTTTTTTTAGGACGGAGAAGGAGGCGAGCAGTATTGGAAAGGCCCCGGACCCCGGACTACAGGCTTCAGGGGAAGCAACTGAAGTCTGTAGCCCGAAGCCCGAAGCGGCAAGGCTTCGGCATGGTTCGTTCCAGCACTACTCAAGAGCCCGCGACTCGACTGAGCTCGCCGAAGTCCGCCGCCGGGGCGGGACCCTTCACATATTCGCCCAGACACGTGTCAATCCATCGATACCGGTATAATGGAGCACTACGCTCAATCGAGCGGTTCGTCCGATTCGATTGGCCGCTCGGGTCGCAGACGTCTCTGGCCACGGTAAAGGGCTTGCAAGGCAGTGTCCTCGGCGACGGCGACTTCGATCGTTCTAACGCCGATCTCCTGCAAGACGCCATCGACCATCCAGCGCACGAATCGCCGACCTTCGGAGGTCGGCGGAGCAGTCACCGTCAGCAGCGTTCCGGGGTAGTATGCTCTGCCGAAACTGGTAAACCCATCGCTGTCGATGTTGAGATCCAGCGGGGTCACCTCGATGAAGGTGTCTCCCACGTTCGACCCCACGGTGGCGTTGATCGGCCCACGATCACCCGGCGGCACGATCACGATGCAATCGCTGGCCACAAACGGCGTGCCGTCGAGCAGGCTGCCGTTGAGCACCAGCTCAACCACCGCCCCGGCCGGCAGTTCGT
>JACZTW010000021.1 GCA_022573485.1 Planctomycetota bacterium | reverse complement strand
ACATCCCGCAGAGGTCGTCGTCTTCGCAGATTTCACCGTCGCCGTCGAAATCGGTGCCGGCCATCAGGGTGTAGCGCCCGGAGGGGAGGGCGTTGAAGACGTAGTCGAAGTTCTCCAGATCTGTGGTTTCCGTGGTAGCGACGACTTCTGCGGTACGCAGGTCGATCGCTTCAATGATGATCGTTCCTTCAAAAGTGATCTCGGGCACTTCCATCTCTACCGAGATCAGCACAGGCGTCAGGCCGATCGCCTCAATGAGCAACACGCCCGAGTAGAAATTCGGTTCCAGCCCTTCGCGGTCGATGCTGATCTCGATGGTGGTGACGTTGGTGGTGTCGTCCGACCCCGAGGTGGTCACACTCAGCCAGTCACCGCCATCGTTCGTCAGCGGCGTGACATTGATGATGTTGAGCATACCCGTGCCGCCGTTGCTGACGGAAACAACTTCGGTCTTGCTGACCAATCCGAGGTCGACATCTTCGGTGCTCAACGAGAGGATCGGTTTTCCCGGATCGTCCGTATCATCCGGTAGTTCGGGGATGTCGTCGTTCCGAGCGGCGATGACGGCCGCCTCAGCATCCACCAGCCCATAGCCGAATTCGTCGTCACGCCCGGTATCGCCGAGGTCGATGGCGGTGCCCAGCAGAATGCTCCGGACTTCGTCGGCCGTCAAGTCGGGATTGACACTGAGCATCAGTCCAATGACGCCCGTGATGTGCGGGCAGGCCATGCTGGTGCCTTCGAGGACGTTGTATGTGAATTCAATCACGTCGCCGCTGTCGTCGCCCTTGGTGCTGAACACGCCGTCATCAAAGCCGTCGTTGTTGTCGTCGCGGAATCTCTTGCCGCCCGGCCCCACGATGTCCAGCGTTTCGCCGAAGTTCGAATAGCTCGCCCGCCCGAGCGTGGCATCGACCGCGCCGACGGAAATTGTCTCGGGATAGAATGCCGGCGGAGCGGGCTCGGACGAGCCCTGGTTGCCCGAGGCGGCGATCACGGTGATGCCCGCCGCGACTAAACTCTGGACGGCGGCACGCTCGATGCGCGATTCGGCTTCGCCCGCGACGCCGCCCAGACTCAGATTCAAAACCCGAGCCGGCTGATCGGGCACGGTGCCGCTGGCATTGGGCAGGCCGCCGGCGTAGAGCATGCCTTCGACGATATCCGCCACCGATCCGAAGCTCACGCCGATGCCCCGAATCGGCAGCACTTTGCAGTTCCACGTCACGCCCGCGACGCCGACGCCGTTGTCCGACGCGGCGGCCATGGTGCCGGTCACGTGTGTGCCGTGAAACGAACTGTTCCCGAAGGTGCTGTCGCCCGGATCGTCGGGGTCGTCGTCCATGCCGTCGCCGTCGTTGGCGGTGACCTCATCGGTAATGAAATCGAAGCCCGGCAAGAGTCTGCCCTGGAGGTCCGGGTGGTTCAGCAGCACGCCGGTGTCCACCAGTGCGAGAACGACGCTCTCATCGCCCACCGTGATGTCCCAAGCCTGGGGCAGGTTGATGGCCTCATAGTGCCACTGCTGATTGCCTTCGTACAGCGGATCGTTTGGAACCCGCGCCGGATAGCGCCGGCCATTGATTTCGGCGAAACGGATACCGGGCAGTTGCCGCAGCGCTTTGGCTTGGTGCAGCAGCGAAAGGTATTGCTTCTGTTTGGTCGTGGCGCAGGGCCAGCGAGCACACTGATAACGATGAATGCCGGACGGCGAGGCGGAGATCAATTGCATGTCCTGCGTGGCTTCGATCTCGCGGCGAGCGTCATCGGAATCATCCTCGTAGACGACCAGCAGTTCGTCCGGAGCATGGGGCACACGTCCGCCGGCAAACGCCGCGACGCGCCGGCCATTGCGCATCACGGAAAGCGCGATGCGGTCTTCGATCGGTACGATCCGCCCCGAAATCGAACCGGTACGGCCCGTGCTCTCGCAAGCGTCACCCACGCCGTCGCCGTCGCGATCCGCTTGATCCGCGTTGGCGGTATCCGGGCAATTGTCGATGCCGATACAATCCGTGGCATCGACGGGCGCACCCGGATCGCAGATGCCGTCGCCGTCGCGGTCAGCCAGAACCGGATTGCCGTTGTCGTTTTGATTATCCGGGTTCTCCGGCTGGCAACTGGCCGCCAGCAGATAGGGTGCGAACATCAGGGCCACAAAGTGCCAGTTGCTTATCAAGTATCGCAATATCAGCATCAACATACGCGGTTCCCGATCATGTGGGTCGTGCTCGGATCTTGCCTGCCTTGGGTTTCGTCCCTCGGACTTGCCTTAACCTATTATACCGCACCTTGTATCGACCAAAAAAGGGCCTAATTCAAGAGCTGGATGGGGCGCGTGGTAACCCTTTGTGCCGACTGAGGTTCGAAGATAATGTCTCCGACCGCGAAGTCGATGCCCGTGATCGTGACACCTGCCTCGACCGTGACTTCGTTGGCTGCGATCGCGGACGGGAAGCCGCCGCACAACTCGCCCAGGTCGCAGATTTGGTCGTCGCCGTCGCGGTCCGTGCCGGCGTAGATCTTGTATGAGTTCGGCGGCAGGTCGGCGATCTCAAACGCAAACCCACGTGCCGCGGAGGTCACGCCCTGAGCGATCGTGATCCGTGTCTCCGAATCGATGACCACCACGAAGATCGTCTCCTCGGAAGGGGAAGACGCCCCGACCTGCATTTCCACGTCGATGAACGCGCCGGCCACGCTTGTGCCGGAGACCGTGATTCTTGCAACGTAGGTCCCGTCCGCCAGGCCGGTGCGATCAACCGTTGCTACGATGCCGGAGACGTTGGTACTGCCCGAGCCGCCCTGCAGGGTGGCCTGCAACCAGCCCGTGCCGACGAACTCCTCGACCGTTGCGGAAATAACCTCGAGCGTACCGCCGCCCGTATTCGTCACTTGCACGGTAAGTTCATCAATCGTGAAAGAAAAGTTGAGGCCCGTTGTGGAGAGCCCGATCTTCGGTTCGGGCGTGGTCTCCTGCCCGGCCCGCCTCGCGGCTTCGCTGACGGCGCCGGCTGCATTGATCACGCCTGCGCCGAACTTCAAGTCCGGGCCTTCCGCGCCGACGTCGATCGCGGTGTCCGCCAGAATCTCGCGAACCTCAGCCACAGACAGATCCGGGTTCTCCGACTTCATCAAGGCCACGACTCCGGCCACGTGCGGGCAGGCCATGCTGGTGCCGTGCTGAAAGCTGAGCGAGTGTTCGATGCCCGCCGCGGTCTCGATACCCATCAAGCTCAGCACGCCGTCGCCGTAGCCGTCGCCCGTCAAATCCAAGGCCAGGTTCCCGCCGGGGGCGCCGAAGTCAATGGTCGTGCCGAAGTTGGAATACGGCGCCAGTTTGAGCTGGGGGTCGCAGGCGGCGACGGAAATCGAATCGGGGAAAGCCGCGGGATAGGCGGGCAGTGACGACCCGTCGTTGCCGGCTGCGACGACCACGACGATGCCCTTGGCCACTGCTTCGGAAATGGCGTTGCCCATCAGGGACGACGGCGGCGAGCCCGCGGTCGTGGCGATGCTCATGTTGATCACGGTGGCGGGCGTTTCCGGGACTACGCCGCTGACGTTCGCGATGCCGGCTGCATAGCGCACCGCTTCGCCGATGTCGAAGGACGAACCCCCGTCGACGCCCAACGCCCGCACCGGCATGATCGGACAGCCCCAAGTGACACCCGCGATGTCCACTCCATTGTCCGAGACCGCCCCGAGGATGCCCGTCACGTGCGTGCCGTGGAAAGAGCTGTTGCCGGGCCCGCCGGACAAATCGCCCTCGTCGGTGGGGTCTGAATCGATGCCGTCGCCGTCGCGCGCGGACGCCGGATCACTGATGAAGTCGTATCCCGGGATCAGGCGAGCGCTGATGTCCGGATGATCGCCGAGAATGCCCGTGTCCACCACGGCGATGATGACGCTCGGATCGCCGGTCGTGATGTCCCAGGCGTCCGGCAGGTTGATGAGCGGATGGTTCCATTGCAGGGCGAAGAATTCGTCGTTGGGTTCACGGGCGGGGAAGTAGCGATAGTTCGGCTCGGCGACACGGATGCCGGGCACGTTTTGCAGGGCCTCCACCATGCGGATCGTATCGACCGCCTGAGCGGCACGCCCGTTCTTCGGAGCCGCCTTCCGACAGCGGTACACGCCGGAAGGCGATTTCTGGAGCACTTCAAGACCGGAGCCCTCCAGGAGACTCCGACGCTTGGCTTTGCTCAGGCCTTGATCGAATTTGACGAGCAGTTCCGACGGAACGAACCCGTCCCCCGGCAGCCGACGCAGCGTGCCGTTCATCTCAATCGCACCGCTGATTTTCCGAACGCCCGCACCGCTTGGCAGGGCGGCATCCTGCGCGGAGAACTCCAGGCCCAAGACGTAGCTGGCTTCGCCGGCCAGGGCCTGGATGGCCAGACCGAAGCTGCCGCTGACTTGGAACGTCGCAACTTCGGGGTTCCTCTCGGTATCGACGCATTCAGTGAACAACGGACCGCCGATGTCAAATCCGCATGAGCCGGAGGTGAGATCCGACAAGCCGATGGCCAGGTTGTTTTGCGTCGGATCTTGCGGGTTGAAATCGAAAGACAGAATGGCTTGCATTTGGAGCCCGGCGGCGGATTCGACTTGGAACAGAAACGCATCGCTCAGATCGCCGTCGGCGGTGCTCAAGTCGCCGAAGATTTCCAGCCGAGTGCCGGCGCTGACAGTGATTGTCGAAGTCGCCTGCTCGAAGGTGTCGTTGGGCTCCACTTCGGCCACCGAAGAGCGGGCTTCCTTCGCCAGCAACGAGACAACTCCGGTGATCGTGCCCGTTTCGACGACGGGTTCATTCGAGTTGTCATTGACGTTGGTGTTTCCGCCGTCGCTCGAATCCCCACAACTCCACAGGGCGAGCGGCACGAAAAGGAGGCCCAGAAGAACAACGCACGGGGCGCGCATTCGCAATCTCCTGCAAACAAGGGATCGAGAGACATGGGAATCATCGGTCCGATCGGCGGGCTAGTGAAAAACGGCACAAACAATTATCGCTAATCTTCGTGTTTCTTGATTCCATAATCAGGATTAGGACATATCCGTGCGGGGACCTGGCCGGGTTGTGTACTGCTACCCGCTTTTCGTACTTCGTACTTTGCCCTTCGCCCTTCACTCGATCAGCATCGCATCGCCATAGCTGTAGAATCGGTAGCTTTGCTCGATGGCGTGGGCGTACACTCGCCGCATGAGGTCCGTCCCGCCGAACGCATAGATCATCGCCAGCAGCGTGCTCCGCGGCAAGTGGAAGTTAGTGAGCAGGACATCGACCATGGCAAATGAATACGGCGGATAGATGAAGATGTCGGTCTCGCCGCTGAGTTGTCCGGTTTGGGCCACTGTTTCGAGCACGCGTGCGGAGGTCGTCCCAACGCTGACAATCCGCCGCCCGCCGCCCTTGGCCTGTTGGATCGCGTCCCATGCGCTCTGCTCGACCGCGTAGCGCTCGGAGTGCATCGCATGATCTTCGGTACGATCGCTCTCGATCGGTTGAAACGTGCCCGGGCCGACGTGCAGCGTGACTTCGACGATACCAACGCCCTTGCTGCGCAGCGCTTCGAGCAGAGCAGTGTCGAAGTGTAAGCCGGCGGTGGGCGCCGCTACGGCGCCGGGTTCGCGCGCGTACACCGTTTGATAACGCTCGCGATCGACCGTCTCGTTTTGCGCGTCTTTGCGCTGGATGTAGTGCGGCAGCGGCGTCTGTCCGACATCCGCGAGGACGGCGGCGGGGTCGGATTCCGGACGAACGGTCAATCGGTAGGCCCCACGCTCGCCGCGGTCGGCGACCACGACTTCATACGCCCCCGGCCGGCCGTCGAACTCCAACACTTCGCCGATTTTCAACCGCGAGGCACGGCGCAACAGAACCTGCCACGTGCCGTCATCGTCGCACGCGCACCACAAGCCCTCGATCCGTCCGCCGGTCTTGCGTCGTAAGTGGAACTTGGCGGGCAGCACGCGCGTGTTGTTGAGCACCAACACATCGTCGGGGCGCAGCAGGGCCGGGAGATCTTCAAAGCGACGGTCCGACCAGTGCTGGTGTGTTTTCGCTACGACCATGAGCCGACTGGCGCGACGTAGCTGCGCCGGATGATGGGCGATCAGTTCGGCTGGCAGCTCGTAATCAAGTTCATCGACGCGCATGAGCGCATCCTATAGGGGGATTTACGGATGCTCAAATCACCCGAGCTTGTGAGAACCGGGCCAATCCGGGCTCCTGGCACGCGCGTTTTTTTCTTCCGAGAAACAATGGCTGAGTCGGCCATTTTGTGTCGAGTATAAGGTCTTGATGACAGCAACTCCATTCTGGCCGGAAGGTATCGAAGTATGACCCAAAGGATCGAAGAGGAAAGAACCTGCCTGGACCTCGGCACGATGACCCGCGCGCAAGTCTTGGATGAGTTGATGAACTTCCCCGGTGCCGTTCGACTCGACTTCACTCATGAATTCGTCGCCAACCGGTCGCTTGATCAGCTCAAGCACATATTGGCCGCCGCGCGCATGCACATCAGCATCAAGTTAAATGAGAAGAATGTCCCGCCGGCCTTGGCGCCGGCCAATTGACCCAGCGCCCAGGCGGTTGCATCGTATCAAGTAGGCCCCGCATCGCTGCCCCGCTTTGCTGCTGAGGCTCGATGCCCGCAGTAGTCATTTCCGATCCGCCCGCTACAATGCGACCATGAAGCAGCGCTCGCGAGTTCGCAATTGGTCGGAATACATGCTCGTGCAGACGCTGCGCCTGTGTTTTCTTTTCTTCCCCATCAACATGAACTTACAAAGCGCCAAAGTCATTGGCTGGTTATGGGCCAAGCTCATGCCGCGGATCTATCAGCGGGCGATAGACAACCTCACCATGGCCTTCGGCGCCGAGCGCTCTGAGGAAGAAATCAAGCGACTGGCCTTACGCAGTATGCAAAACTTCGCGATGACCGGGGTCGAATTGATGCAGTCGCCGCGGCTCATCAACCGCCGCACGTGGCACAAGTACGCCGAACTGCGAAACATCGACGAGGTGCTCGAGCTGGCGATCGCCGGTCGTCCCGCCATTATGGTCACGGGCCATTTCGGCAACTTTGAATTGCTGGGTCAGTTGGTGGCCTGTTTCGTGGGGCGGTTTTGGGGCGTGGTCCGCCTGATGGACAACCCGCTCATCAACGACTACTTGGTCCGCACGCGGGGCCACACGGGGTTGCGCTTGATCTTCAAGAAAGGTGCGGTCGAGGCGAGCGAAGAAGTCTTGAGAGACCGCCGCTTCCTCGGATTTCTTCCCGATCAAAACGCGGGCCGAAAGGGCGTTTTCGTCGATTTCTTCGGCAAGAAGGCCTCGACCGTGAAAACGGTGGCCCTGCTGGCCTTGGAGCATGATGTGCCGGTCATTGTCGGCTACTGCCGCCGCATCGGGGACCGTTTCCACCACGAACTCGGCATCGAGCGTATCATTTGGCCTCGGGAATGGCAGGACAAAGAGGATCCCGTGTTCTGGATCACGCAGGAATACGTTCACGCCATCGAGTCTTACGCCCGCCGCTGGCCCGACCAGTATCTCTGGACCCACCGCCGCTGGAAAACACGACCCCGAGACGAGTTGCTCCCGGCGAAGACCGCACCTTAAACGCTCTCGCGCAAGACCCCCCGAGCCACGGGCTTCAGCCCGTGCGGACTCACTGCAAGCGAGAACGCTTCTCCGACGGGTCCCGCCACAAACCCGCCGTTGCAGCATCGGGACGCGTAAGTTGACCATCGCCGCTGACGCGGCTACAATGCAACTCGATCAGTTGATCGAACGTATTGTTTTTTCGACGTGTTTGTGCTGCGGATGATGATGACAAGGAGCTGACGATGGCGGGTGCTAATACCCTTGAATTTACGGACGACAACTTCGAGGCCGAGGTGCTGGGGGCGGACCAGCCGGTGCTGGTCGATTTCTGGGCCGAGTGGTGCATGCCCTGCAAGGCACTCGTGCCGGTGATCGACGAAATCGCCGACGATTATTCCGGCAAAGCCAAGGTCGGCAAAGTCGATACCGAGAGCAGCAAGAGCGTCACGGTCAAGTACAGCGTCAGCTCGATTCCGACGGTCATCGTGTTCCACAACGGCGAGATTGTTGAGAGAATAGTGGGCCTGAAGAGCAAGAAGGACTTCACCGCGGTCCTGGACAAGCTGGTCTCCGCCTGAGTGCGGGCCGTCGTTTCTTGATTCCGTCGGCCGCATCGGCAAAATAACACAGCATCGGGAAACGAGAGTTTCCCGGTGCTTTTCTTATGGGTGACTTTTGAATACCGAATTCAGGCTACCAAGGCACCAAGACACGAAGGGAAGAAATGGAGAATGAAGAACGGGGAAGCAAAGGCAAAGTTCGCGATTGTTTTCTTGAAGTGGAAGTTGTTTCTCTTTTTCCCATTCTTCATTCTTAGCTCTTGGTGCCTTTGTGTCTTTGTGGCAAGAACAACGTGAGAAATAGCGGGTTGACGCAATCCCTTGCTGATTTCTTTGGGCCGCTTCCCGAGCCGGCGATTCTGTTTGTGATCGATGCCTTGCTCGTTGTCGTGGGTCTGGCGATCCTCGTCATCGCGGTGGTTCGTTACGTCCGCGCGGGTGGCGGCGGTTTGCTGGCCGGCGCGCCGGATCGGCCGAACACACTCTGGCCGGAATACATCGCGCTGCCGGTGTTGGTCTTCTTCGTGCTGGCTATGGGCAGCGGAGCCCTGCTGGCAGAAATCCCCGAAGATCGCCTGCCACTCGAACTCGGCGAACTGCTCAGCGGCAGCACCTCAGCACTTCTGGCCGGGCTGGCGTGTGTTGTTCTCGCCGCGCGCACATTTGAGAAGCGCGCCGCCGGTTTCCTCTTCGGCGATGGCCGGGTCGCCGGGCATGCCTTCTTGGGGCTGCTCGCACTGCTGGCAGCGCTTCCCTTGTGCTTCGGCGCCATGGAACTGTCTGCTCTCTTGATTTATTTCTTCAATCCCGACTATACATTGCCCCAACACGATGTCCTCGTGCTGCTGGACCAGCCGGGTTTGCCGGGCTGGGTGCCCGCGGCGCTGTGGCTCTGCGCGGTGGTGATCGCGCCGGTGGCGGAGGAACTGTTCTTCCGCGGCGTCTGCCAGACCGCGCTGAATCATGTGTTCCGCCGGCGGTGGCTGTCGACGGTGCTGGTGGGCTCGGCCTTCGGCCTGGCCCACATGGAACAGCCGCACGTCGTGGCGCCGCTGATCGTGCTGGGCGTGATTCTCGGCTACGTCTACGAGCGGACCGGTTCGCTGGTCGCCCCCATCACGATGCACTTGCTCTTCAACCTCAAAACCATGATCTTCGCCACCATCGCGAACGCTGATATTCCTTGCCCTTGACGGACGGACCGTCATTCGCTTTCGCACGCGAGACGGTACTTGATTCGATCTCGTTTCACCGCGACAATTCCCACATGAACATCGACGAACAACTGCAAATCCTGACCCGCGGCTGCGACACCATTTACTCCGAAAAAGAGCTGCGCCAAAAGCTCGACAAGTCCGCCGAGACCGGCAAACCGCTGCGGGCCAAGCTGGGCATGGACCCCACCGCGCCGGACATCCACCTGGGCCACACGGTCGTGCTGGGCAAGCTGCGGCAGTTTCAAGACCTCGGGCACAGGGCTGTGCTGATCATCGGCGACTACACTGCCATGGTCGGCGACCCTTCCGGCCGCAACGCGACACGCCCGATGCTCTCGCCCGAGCAAATCAAAGCCAACGCCCAGACTTATCTCGACCAGGCCGGCAAGGTGCTGGACCTGTCGCCCGACAAGCTGGAGGTCCGCTCCAACAGCGAGTGGCTGGCCAAGATGAACTTCGCCGATGTGCTGCGGCTGGCCAGCAAGAAGACCGTCGCCCGCATGCTCGAACGCGACACCTTCGAGAAGCGCTTCAAAGCCGAGCAGGAAATCGGCATTCACGAGCTGCTCTATCCATTGATGCAGGGCTGGGACAGCGTGTGCATCGAGGCCGACGTCGAACTCGGCGGCACCGATCAGACCTTCAACAATCTCGTCGGCCGCGACTTGCAGAAGATCGAAGGGCAGCCGCCGCAGGTCGTCTTGATCATGCCGTTGCTCGTCGGCCTGGACGGCACGGAAAAAATGAGCAAGTCGCTGGGCAACTATATCGGCGTGACCGAGTCGGCCGACGACATGTTCAGCAAGATCATGAGCATTCCCGACTCGTTGATGGCGGACTATTACACGCTGCTGACGAGCGTGCCCGCCGAGCAGTTCAGCGCTGCGATCAAGTCCAACCCCCGCGACGCCAAGGTCGCATTGGCCAAGGACATCGCCGCGCGCTATCACGATGCCCCCGCAGCCGACAAGGCCGAGGCCGAGTTCTTCGCCAAAATGAAGGGCGGCCTGCCGGACGACATTCCTGAGCAGATCATTCCCGCCTCGGAACTCGAAGACGGCCATATTCCCGCCTTCAAGCTGGTTGTCCTGTGCGGCTTCGCCGCCACCAACGGCCAAGCCCGCCGCCTCATCGCCGAAGGCGGCGTCCGCATCAACCAGAAACCCATCGAAGACCCCAACGGCACCGTGGAAGTCAAATCCGGCGACATCGTGCAACGTGGCAAACGCAAGTTTGTAAGATTGGTTTTGAAATAGATGATTGAAGACACGCAGCTTCGAAATTGAGTTGTGGTTTAGTCCGTGCCCCGTAGGGGCTAGAGTTTAGTCCGTGCCCCGTAGGGGCTGGGGTTTGATCTGTGCCCCGTAGGGGCAAATGAAAATAGCCCAGCGATTTATCGCTGGGTTGTAGGTGCGAGTTGAAGTTTCTTGAGTCCCATCGGGACGACTGAAATCCTCCCACAATTACGGGCGGAGCTATCATGCCCCATTCCTATTCGAGTTGCCTGATCCACTACGTCTGGAGCACCAAAGAGCGCCGCAACCTCATCTCGGCCAATCTGCAACCACGGCTTTGGGCCTATCTCGGCGGCATCGCCAACCAGAACGAAATGAAAGCGCTCGCCGTTGGCGGAACGGACAATCATGTGCATATGCTTGTTTCGATGCCGGGCACGCTGTCAATTGCCAAGGCTGCCCAACTCTTCAAAGGCGGGTCGTCGAAATGGGTTCACGACACGTATCCAACAGACGGGAACTTCGCGTGGCAGAAAGGCTACGGAGCCTTCAGCATCGGTATTGCCGGCGTGCAGGACACCGTCGCCTACATCGATGCGCAGGCGGAGCACCACCGCACGAAGTCGTTCGAAGACGAATTCTTGAGCTTTCTCCAGAGGCATGGATTGGATTATGATGAACGCTACGTCTGGGGTTGAGTTTCAGTCGTCCCGATGGGACTCAGAGGATTTGTGAAGCACGCACGGTCCCAGCGATGAATCGCTGGGCTATTTTCATTCCGTCCCTACGGGACGGAGCAGAGCACAACCCGAACGCCGTCCCAGCGATGAATCGCTGGGCTATTATCGTTCCGTCCCTACGGGACGGAGTAGATCACAACCCGAACGCCGTCCCAGCGATGAATCGCTGGGCTATTATCGTTCCGTCCCTACGGGACGGAGTAGATCACAACCCGAACGCCGTCCCAGCGATGAATCGCTGGGCTATTTTCATTCCGTCCCTACGGGACGGAGCAGAGCACAACCCGAACGTCGTCCCAGCGATGAATCGCTGGGCTATTATCGTTCCGTCCCTACGGGACGGAGCAGAGCACAACCCGAACGCCGTCCCGGCGATGAATCGCTGGGCTATTTTCATTCCGTCCCTGCGGGACGGAGTAGATCACAACCCGAACGTCGTCCCAGCGATGAATCGCTGGGCTATTTTCATTCTGTCCCTGCGGGACGAGTGATGTCCTCCAACTGTTTGATATTGCATGAATCTTCCCTCTCTCAAACATCCCGAACTCTATCAAGGTCTGTACGTGTTTGACTTCGGCGGGCACGTGGCGGCGGGGTATACGGCGGAGGAGATTGCGGTGCTGCTGGGATCGCCGGAGTACATGGACGGGCGGGCGTACAAGATTCATCATGCCACGGCGCAGGGGGAGATTTCGCTTCGCGGGCTGAGCCGGCTTGATGTCAACGTGTGGGAGGGCATGGTCTTTTACCGGGCATCGTCTGACGCGGCGCGGGTGGACTTCGAGGCGCTCAAGCAGTCGGCCAGGGTCTCCGCTCCGCCGGCGGTGTTGCATTGGCGGCTGGGGTGCGATTCGCAGGCAGAAATGCCCGAATGCACGGTGCTGAGCTACCCGGCGGAGGCGTCGGATCGGGTGGGGCGGTGGCTGGAGGCGATCGGCTTCGGCGGCGGCGATCAAGTCGAAGCGGGGGCAGACTTCGCCGATTTCTTCGCCAAGGCCGGGACTATCGAGCACGATCACTTGGCCATCGCACCGGATCCGCGCTATCACTCCCGCCCGCCCGCCGAGGTGCTCGCCAGCGTACACAAACCCGTCCAGCGCGAATTGACGTACCCATAATCGGATCAGAGCGGTATACTGGGCGGTGGGAAAAGGATTTGCCGCAGAGATCGCAGAGACCGCAGAGCGAAAAGGGAAGGGTGGGTCCAAACCTACTCTACTGACTACCGACTACTGGTTACCGATTACTCGTTACTCGTTACTATTCCATGAGTTTGCCTGTTGTTGCCATTGTAGGCCGGCCGAACGTCGGCAAGAGTTCGCTGCTTAATTGTATTGCGCGGCGGATGATCGGGATCGTCGATCCGACGCCCGGTGTAACGCGCGACCGGGTCAGCACGGTGTGCAACGTCAATGACGTGTATTTCGAGCTGGTCGATACCGGCGGATTCGGCATCGAGGACCACGACAACCTCACCGTCCACGTCGAGCAGCAGATTCGCTACGCGATCATTCAGGCGGCGCTGATCCTGTTCGTGGTGGACGCGCGCGAAAGCGTCACGCCGCTCGACGAAGAAGTCGCCCGCCTGCTGCGGCGGCACGACCGGCGTGTGCTGCTGGTGGCGAACAAGGTTGATCAATTCAACGTCGAGCCGCTGATCGGCGAATTCCACAAGCTCGGCTTCGGCGGAGCTCTGCCGGTCTCCGCTCATCACAACATCGGGCGGCGGGAACTGCTCGAGCGCATCGCGAAAGTCGTCGGGCCGTTGTCCTCCGGCGCCGTGGAAGACCCGGTCATGAAAATCGCCGTGGTCGGCAAGCGGAACTCCGGCAAGAGCACGTTTATCAATTCCATCGCGGGCGAAGAGCGTGTCATCGTCAGCGAGGTGCCCGGCACAACCCGCGACGCCGTCGACGTGCGTTTCGAGAAGGACGGGCGGCAACTCCTGGTCATCGATACCGCCGGCGTGCGCAAAAAGAACAAAATGACCACCGACATCGAGTTTTATGGCTTCGTGCGTGCTCAGCGCTCGATCACGCGGGCCGACGTGGTTCTTTTGTTCATCGACGCCGCCGAGCCCGTCAGCCAAGTGGACAAGAAACTGGCCAGCTTCATCGCCGACAACGACAAGCCGTGCATTCTGGTGGTCAACAAGTGGGACCTGGCCAAAGGGCAGGCGGCGACGTCGGATTATGAAGAGTACTTGACCAAGATGCTGCCGGAAGTGGATTACGCGCCGATCTCGACCATCACCGCCAAAGAGGGTCGCGGCGTGATGGCGACGATCGATCTGGCGACATCGCTGTTCAAGCAGGCCCGCACGCGCGTGGGCACCGCTCGACTGAATGAAGTGCTCGAAGCAGCTAAGGAGCAACGCAGCGCTTCGCCGCGACGCGGCAACAAGGCGGTCAGGATTTACTACGGCACACAGGTCGGTACGACTCCGCCGACAGTGGTCGTGTTCGTCAACAAGCCGGATTTGATCCGCGACGACTACCGCCGCTTCCTGCTCAACCGGCTGCGCGAACATCTTCCGTTCCCGGAAGTTCCCATTCGGCTCGTTTTTCGCTCGCGCCGCCGGGACACATTGCCGGCCGGCGTAGCCGATTCGTAGCGGAGATTCAATGTCCGATCACATTCGGGTCACTTGCGAACACTGCAACCACGCGATCAAAGCGCCCCTCAAAGCTGCGGGGCGGCGGGGCAAGTGCCCGCACTGCCACAACTCGGTGTACATCCCCACGCCGCAGAGTGAACTCGACGAGATTCCGCTGGAGCTGGATGACCAGGATACCCGCGCGGCCGCGGAGGGACTGAAAAAAGAAGCAATGGAAATCGCGGCGGCCATAGGCCGCGAAACGAAAGAAGTGCCCCAGCCGACGGTGATTCCTCATCAGGAAAGCCCCGCGCCTCAAAAGACGGCTCTGAATGCGACGGAGATCAACGACTTGATTATCCGATACTTGCTGGCGATGCAGGTTTCGGAACTCGAAAGAGCCGAAACGCTGGTCGCGGAGTTGAAGGGCGCTGCCCGCCAGGCCAAGAGCAAGATTCAGCAAATGATGGTCGATGCCATGCGGCCCGACGCGGTCCGCAGCATGGCGGACGGACTGTATCAGGGGTTCCTGCGAAAACTGCTGGAGCAGTTGTGATTGCACGTTGCAGCAAGACGCGCTCCCCTGCGGGTCGCCGCTAAACGAAGGACGTCAACCCCAAATTGATGTGTGCTCCGTGTTGCTCTGCGCGCTTTGCGGTGGATCGATTGAGGTGGGATTCAGTTTCCTTCGGGCGGGGGATCGATCGTCGATGGCGTCTTGCGGGGATCGAGAAACATCGACTTGAGCGCTGCTGCCAGATCGATGGGGATGACTGCTTCAATCCGGCAACCGGCGGGCGAGCGGGCGATGGTCGCGCCGATGGGCGTGTCGATCTGCGGCATTTGATGGCTGAACGATTCGACCTTGTCCTGCATGCGCGCCAGGGTGCGGCCGGTGCGGATCAATTCCTCCGGCGAGAACAAAACGAACACGTTATTGTCGCCGGGAAGAAACGGTTTGACCTTGGCCAACCCAGTGTAGCGGTCCAACCCGACCGCCTGCCCGCGCGCCGACGCGATCAAGGCCGCCATGAGACGCGGATGGTCGCCCACGCACACCACCACGGTCTGACTGTCCACCGCGGCGATTTGAATCACCCTCTTCGCCGGGCCCAGCGCTGCCGAATAATCAATCTTCCGCGCCGGCGTTTCGGGCGACGTTGCGATGAGATCCAAGACCAAATGGTGAACCGGCACGCCGGTAATGGTGTCGGCGTTTGGCTGGTAGCGAACGCTGTTGTAGAAGCGTTTGGCAGATTCGTTTACGAAGAAACCTTCGCCGAGCAGGTCGGCGGCTTTCTGGACCTCCGCAAGCCAGGCCTGAGCATCGGTCAGCTTGAAAACGCCGATGACGGCGAGCAGTCCTTGCGGGCTTTGCGGCTGGGTAGACAGCGCCCCGGCGCCGCTCTGGATCGCGCCGATCACGGAACGCAAGGCCTGGCGAAATTGTGCGAGCTTCTCGGGATCCGTGCCGCTCGCAATCGTTTCGGAATCGAAGAATTTGTCAAATTCGGTCGCTTTGATCTGTGCCTGAGCCGCGGTGGCCCGGCCTGCGGCGGCGACGATGAACGGCTGGTTCGGCAGCAGCGCCAGCAATGACGGATCCGCAGGCGATCCGAATTCGAGCAGAGCAGCCAGCACCGAATCGCGCACGGGCTGAATCGTGCCGGTGATTTTGACGCGCGCGGCATTGAGATGGACACCGACGTGTACGGTCTCGATCTGCTTGAGCGTATCGCGATTCATCGCCAGCACGGAACCGCTCCCGAAAATTGACGCGCTGCCGCCGGACGGATCGTTCTCAGCGGGCGCGCTGTTCATGGCTGGGCTGGCGAGGAATGCCTGGACGTTGATCCAGATGTTGGCGTCGCTGCGCTTGAACTCTTCCAGCAAAGGCCCGGTGATGATCTTGTTGATCCGCTTCTTGCCGTTCAGCACGGCACTTGCGGCCTGTTCCGTAGTTCCGAATACGGCGAACTCTCCCTGCTGACCGACGTAGGTCGGGCCCCAGACGAGTTCCGCGCGCCAAAGGTTTTCTCGGATCTTCTCAGTTGGAAAATCGCTCAGCAGCGATTCGACACTGGCGCAAGGGAAAATCAGCACGGTCCGCGTGCCCATGTCGGCCAGGGTGTCGGCCGGCGTGAACACGATGGCGAGGCTGCCGTCGTATGTGATTCGAGGCCCGAGGTTCAGGCGCGCTTGCAGCATCTCGATCAGCCGCATGGGCGGGAGCTTGATTTGCTCCAGAAACGTGACCAGTTTGTCGTCCAGAGCCCGCAGGTTGTTGATCTGCACAAAGCCCCAGCAGTCGGCGGGGATGGCCGACAGGATGGCGGTGTCGCCGCGCACGGGGTCGGCAGCCGCGGCACCGGATCGGCCGCCCACAAGCACCGCCAGAGTCATCAGAATGTGGATCGTCCATTTCATGGATCGTGATCTCCCGCACGACTTCGCGAATCCCAGGCGGCGACCGTCACTGGCCCGGGGCGGGCATTGTACTGCAAGTCGGAGTCCAAACAAAATTGCTTCTGTGCTCGCGAAAGCCTACAATCGGAAGATTCTACGGAAACTGGGTGAATGTCATGGCCGCACTCGGCGACGCATTACAGACGAAATTCGATCGTATGTGTGAGATCCTGCGCTCGCTGGAGCACGTGGCCGTCGCGTTTTCGGCCGGTGTCGATTCGACGTTGGTGCTCAAAGTAGCGCTCGACACGCTGGGCCCCCAAAAGGTCATCGCTGCCACCGGCGACAGCGAGAGTCTGGCTCGGGCGGAGTTCGATGAGGCCCGCCGCCTGACCGAACAACTCGGCGCACAGCACGTGGTGCTCGAGACCGACGAATTCCAAAACGAGGACTATCTCGCGAATCCGGAGAACCGATGCTACTACTGCAAGACCACGCTCTACACACACTTGGGCAAGTACATCGCAGAGCACGGCATCAATGCGATTGTAAACGGCATCAACGCCGATGACTATGGCGACTGGCGCCCGGGCATTCAGGCTGCCGAGGAACATCAAGTCCGCGCCCCCATCGCGGAGGCGGGCATCACCAAAGCCGAAGTCCGCACACTCTCGGAGTGGCTCGGCCTGCCGACTTTCGACAAGCCGGCGAGCCCCTGCCTGTCCAGCCGTGTGCAATACGGTGAGCAAATCACGCCGGAGAAGCTCAAGATGATCGAGCGGGCTGAGGCTCTGCTGAAGTCGCTGGGCTTCCGCGAATGCCGTGTGCGGCATCACAATAACCTGGCACGGATCGAAGTGCCGCTTGAAGAGATCGTGAGAATAACGGAACCGGAAACCCGGGCACGCATTGACGCCTGCCTTCACGAGTTAGGCTACACGTACGTCACGGTGGATCTGCGCGGATTCCGCTCCGGCAGTCTGAACGAAGCGATTTCCCTGAATATCAAACGGTAGGGGCGATTCTCCCCGGTGGTGATGCCGTCCGGCGGGAGCGGGTCCAGATTGCTCTGGCAATCGACGGTGCGATTTGCTACTGTAGATATGTTCGGGGGATGGGTAAACGAGGGGTGTTCCCGTACGTTTTATTGCTATGGCCGCTGCGAAGAAGTCATCTGATCGAATCAAGATCACCTGCAATTGCGGGGCCTCGCTGATGGCGCCGAAAAAGGCCGTCGGCAGGAAGGTCAAGTGCCCGCGTTGCGACAAGGTCTTCACCGTGCCCGATCCGGGTTCGACGGTGGACCGCATGATTTACGCCCTCAGCGACGATCAATACAACAAGCCCGCCCTGGAAGAGCAGCCCGAGCCCCCAGCTCCCAAGGAAACCGAGAAGGGCAAGCTGTGTCCGAACTGCAACTCCGAGATGAAGAAGGATGCGGCCCTCTGCATTCGATGTGGATTCCACCTCGACCGCGGGGCAGCCATCGCCGCTGCAGGCGTGGACGCCCATGGCGGCGGCGGCGTCGGCGGATTCATCTCGCGCCTGTTCAAGCGTAAATAGGCGATCTTCGACTGCCAGCTCCCACCGAATCCGATCTCTGCCCAGACCCATTCATCATTGAGCGACCTCCTCGCCGATATGGGATGATGTGCCAGCCGGATTGGGCTGCGCGATCGACCCCGTCCAAGAAGGTGGGCCATGCCCGCCCCGCGAAGGGAGTGTCCAATGGCCAGCATAAAGACCGCCGGATCATCGGTGCAGATCAAATGTTTCTGCGGCAATTCAATGTCCGTCAACCCGCGTGCTCGAAAGGCAGTGGTCTGCGACAAGTGCCACCAACCGCTGCCGATGAGGGCCATCAAAATGGCCGTCGAGTTCCGCACGCGCGAGGCAGAACGAACAAATCCGCTGGTGCGCGCTCCAGCCGTCTCGGTGTGACTTGCGCTGCAGCGTGAGCTGGACCTCTGTCGGTTTTCGGCGTGCTGACCGCTTGGGTCGCCGGAAGTGCGGACCGAGGACGATCCGCCTCGCCGACATCATGGGGCGTCTTAGGCGAGCCGCTTGGTCATCCAGGCGGAATCGCTCCATCGTCAACCATCTGGATCCCAGCAATGCGGCGGAGTAGCTGGCTACGTGGCTGGCGTCTCGAACAACTGTCGGACGCGGTTGAGGTCCAGCGTGAATCCGGGAATAGCCATGCTGGCGAAGGTGTCGCCGTCGGGTGTGGACTCGGCGAACTTCTCGCCTTGTCGGACGAAGAAGGTCATCTTCGACTCCAGCGGATCAATCAGCCAATATTCGCACACGCCCGCTGCTTCGTAGTCGTTCTTCTTGGTAACACTGTCGTATTTCCTGGAATCGGGCGAGATAATCTCGACCAGCACATCCGGCGCTCCCATGATGTGCTTTTGGATGATATCCGCGCGCGCCTTGGATACGTAGACAATGTCGGGGCGATAGACGACTTCTCGGCCGAGTCCACTCCGAAGGTTGATATCGAGTTCGGGGAAGACTTCGCCAATCGGGTTCTCATCCAGAAACGAGATCACTTGGTGTGCGATCTTCATGATGAGCTGTTGATGTTGGGCTGTTGGACTTGGTGACATGACGACCACTCCGTCGATGAGTTCATAGCGAATGTGCGTTTCGCCGAGCGCAAGGTATTCCCGGGCAGTCATGCGCAGGCCATAGTAGCAAGTCTCGTCAAGTGTCGTCTGAGCAAGTCGGCGAATCATGCTGGCCTCCCGATCGTTTGCGGGGCTACTTGGATGACACGTTCAATTCTACAAGTTCCCGTTGAACTTTCACAGCTTGGTCCGCGTCCGCCACGTTGTCGCCGTGGCAGGCGGTTTTCTCGCTGTGGTGGACGTTGGATCATGGCCCCCGGTGTACTCGAATGGCTTGCGGAGTCACCACGAGTATCGTTCCTCGGATTTCTTCGAGGTCATATCCCGCGAGAAGCTGTTCGGTGAGTCGGACATACCCCGCCCGACTCTTACGCGGTAGTCGAGACAGCACGATGCCGCCGTGTGCCGTTTGGGTATGGCGGCGCGGATCCCCGAATCCCTTGTCGGCTGTCACGAGGCAACGATTTTCACGTTGGACGACCGCCCACAGTTCCTCGTCCGGACAACCCTGTAGCTGTTGGTGGCCGACTGTG
Source organism: Planctomycetota bacterium (assembly GCA_022573485.1). GTDB lineage: Bacteria > Planctomycetota > Phycisphaerae > UBA1845 > CAIVHJ01 > JACZTW01. The sequence continues at coordinate 1,313 of JACZTW010000021.1, read as the reverse complement.
TGAGCATCATGCCCCACATCTCGGAACAGGATTGCCACTTCTTCAGGCAAGTCTTCGCCAACTTTGAAGTGCATCCGTATTTCCAGCTACTTCACAATCGGCACGACATCGAAACGATTTACTGCCGCCGCGGCATAGTGCAGCGCCGCTTGAACATCTTCGCGTTTGAGTTGAGGATAGCTCTTCAAAATCTGCTCCACGGAATCGCCGTCGGCGATGCTTCCGACGATGACGCTGACTGGAATACGGCTTCCGGCGATACACGGGTCGCCGTGATGCACCGCCGGATCGGCGCTGATCCGTTTGCGCCATTCACTCATTTCCGTCATAATGATCCGCTCCTCCTCGTGTGCGTAGCCGGACATCGCGCACGCCGCTTCGGATTTCGGAACCCGTTTGCAGCCCGGCCGCTGAGGACTCCAGCTTACGGCGGCTTCCGCCGACGTGGTTAGCGAGCTGTTTGCAGTTTAACATGTTGCCCTTGCACCTTCCTAGCGCGTTCTTCGTCAGCGACGTTGTCGCTATGGCAGACGGCTTTTTCGCCGCGTTGGACGAGGAGTTCCAGGCCTTGGCGACTGACGCCGGGGGATTGGGTGGCGGTCTTTTCGGGCTGGAAGCCTTCGGCTTTGCCGCTGGCGAATTCCTCGATTTCCTTGCTGATGCGCATAGAGCACCAGTCGTGGCCGCACATGGCGCAGAAGTCGGTGTCCACGTCGAGATCTTCGTCGTGCAGCGCCCGGGCGGTCTCGCCGTCGAAAGCAATCTCAAACTGCATCGGCCAGTTCAGTGCGGCGCGGGCTTTGCTCATGTCGTCGTCCCACTGGCGGGCGTGCTGGATGCCGCGGGCAATGTCGCCGGCGTGGGCGGCGATCTTATACGCGATGCATCCCTCCTTGACGTCCTGTGCCTTGGGCAGGCCGACGTGCTCTTTCGGGGTGACGTAGCAGAGCATGGCTGCTCCGGCGCGGGCGGCCTCGGTGGCGCCGATGGCGCTGGTGATGTGGTCGTAGCCGGGGAACACGTCCGTGACCAGCGGGCCGAGGACGTAGAACGGAGCGTCGTTGCACAAGCGCTGTTGCAGTTCCATGTGGGCGGCGATTTCGTTCAGCGGCACATGGCCGGGGCCTTCGACCATGACTTGCACACCCATCTCCTGTGCCCGCTGGGTGAGTTCGGCGAGCGTTTTCAATTCGGCAATCTGGGCGGCATCGTTGGCGTCTGCCAGGCAGCCGGGCCGCAGGCCGTCGCCGAGCGAATAGGTCACGTCGTAATCGCGCATGATGGCGGTGATATCGTCGAAGAGGTCGTACGTG
>JACZTW010000020.1 GCA_022573485.1 Planctomycetota bacterium | reverse complement strand
GGATCGGAGGTGGCAGTGATCACGATTTTTCTGAAAGTACACCCCAGTTCCACAAGACCGCATCGAATGGCGGCGGAAAGTTATTGAGGGCGGGAGGACTCGAACCTCCGACCAGCGGCTTAAAAGGCCGATGCTCTACCAACTGAGCTACGCCCCCGGGACGGAGAAGCGGATCTTACCACAGGCGATCAAGGAACCGCAACGGGGTGTGGTGAGAACGGAAAGCAGGTTCGCCATGACGGGCCTGGTGCTCTTCGAGCTATCCGAGCAGCGACGGCAACCCGCTGATGCCCGGCAGCAGCAGAGCAACGAGACCCAGGATCGTCAGAATGAAGGCAACGAAGTTCATATCAGTGTTCTCCTGTTGGCCGGGCAAGCCCGCCGGGCTCCAAGGACAGTTGAGAGGGCCAAGTTCAATGCAGCAGGCCGATGGCGGTTATGGTAAGAGGTTCGCCGGGGAAACTCAACACGCGCATTCGCCATTCTCCGAATCCGCTTGGCTCAAGGGTAGGGCGTGGTCGGGGATTGATCCCTCCGCACTTGGCTCAACACCTTCTCGAGGAACGGCCCGTTCCTGTGGACCAAGTGGTAACACATGCCGAAAGCGGCCAGATTGGCGGCGACCGACAGCATCTCGGCGATCATGTGGTAGGTGCTGCGGACCGCGTCTTGTTCGCCGCCGATGTTTGCCCACGCTCCGAGCAGAGCGGCGATCAAGGTGATGGCTACGGCTACGGCGGTGAGACTCACGATGATGCCTTTCGGACGCTGCGACTGCCTGATCAGGATTTCATCCAGATGGCCGTTCAACACGGCCTGTTTGACCAGCTTGCCGGTGATCACGAAATAAGTCAGCAAGATACAGTAAATCAGACACGTGTAGAGCGTGGCGAACAGACCCATTCCAAAATGGGCGGCGAAGGAACGGGAGTCTTGTGCGCGAAATCCCAACACGGCCGTGGCGGCGATCACGATCACATAGCCGATTACCAGTGCCAAGAGAATCCGCTGCATCAAAATTGCATTCCTGACCCGGATCTACTCGGGTTCCCCGGGGCGAGGATTCTCGGATTCCTCCGCGCCTGCGGCCTTTGTGGCAGCCGGGCTCGGCTGAGCCACGGGCAAGGTGCGCTCGCCATCAACGGGTCCCGTCTCGGTGAGTTCCTTGATACGGGCCAAAGCGAAGTGTCTGTTTGACCGAGAGGATTCCGCCGCCAGAACAGCGCGATACAGCTCCAGGGCCCGCTTGCGGTCATGAAGTCGATAGTCGAATACCACGGCCGCCTGGAACCGCGCCGGATGAGGCGTGGCTGGATCCCAGGTCCAGGCGCGCTCGTACCACTGCACCGCCACGGAATCCTGATTCTTATAGTATTCCTTCAACATTTCACCGCAGTGAAACGCGGCGTCATCGATTTTGTCACTCGTGGGATACTCGCGAATGAGCTGCTTCAGCATGGCCAGCGCTTGGCCCATTTTTTCCTGATTGAAAAACACGGGCGTGCCGTGGCCCGCTTGCGCGGCGACGGCCATGGCGTCGTCGTAGAAGGCATCCGCTTCTGGAATCCTGTCACGCGGAGTCAAGTCCAACCGCGCAATCTCACTATCATACAGGTAGTGATAGGGCCGAATGCGTCCAATATCTTGAAGCTCGCTCCCCGCCCACAGGCGTTTCTCTTCGTAACCATGCTGCTCATAATAATCGTGCAGTTGCTGAAGCGTGCGTTTGTAAGACGTGCGATATTGGATCAGTTGCTCGACAAGATCCACTTCGCCGGCCTGGGCAAGTGATGCGTCTGACTGGCGCGCCAACTCCACAGATTCAAACGCGGTCACGGGCGCCCCCTTCATTGGCCCGCGCGTGATCAGTGCGTCCGTCCGGCAGGCCCACGAAGTCGAGAGACATACAGCCGCTGCCACAGTTATAATTCTTCCCTTCATCGCGACAACTCCTTTTTAGGGCGCGCTCACCACTGCGCTTCCTCGAATGGCCCCCGCGGCCGAGATACTTTGGGCTTCGGGCGGCTCTTGATAATCGCCCCCGCCAGGACCAGGTCGCCGGGATACGTAATCTTCAAATTTCTCATGTCACAATCAACCACCGTCACGTCATGCCCACTCGCGCCGACGATCTCTGCGTCATCGGTGGCCTCCGTTCCCTCGGTCACGTCGGCGTAGGCTGCGACCAGCGTGTCCCTGCGAAAGACCTGCGGCGTCTGGGCCTCAAAGAGCCCCTCGCGAGACACGGTTTCATCGACGACTCCTGAGTCCGAGACTCGTTTGATCGTGCCGCTGAGCGGCACCGCCAGAATGGCCGCCCCGCTCTTGGTGGCCTCCGCGAAGACGCGATCGATCATTTCCGAGGTCGTACAAATCCGCGCGGCATCATGGACTGCCACAAAATCGGCTTCCTCGCTCACGGCCTCGAGCCCGTTGGCGACCGTCTGCCAGCGATGCGCCCCACCTTCGACAAGTGTGACGCCCATGAAACCCAGGTTGGGCCCATACTGGTTCTTAACATATTGCGCGTCGTTGGGGCTTACGGCAAGGATCATCTGGCACACGTCGTCTCGGTTGACGAACAATTCGATCGCACGGATAAACAATGGGCGGTCCTTGAGTTTGGCGAACACCTTGTTCTGCTTGCCGCCATAACGGTGACCCTTGCCCGCCGCTGCGATGATCACCGAGAATTTCGCCAAATCGCGAGCCTCCTATCTTTCGCGCCTGCGCGGTGTGACTACATCGTCGGTCTTACCGAAGATCATCCTGCCCGCACTGGTCTGCAACACGCTGGTGACAGTGATGTCCACGTCCTCTCCGATATGCCGGCGAGCGCCGCCGGCCACAATCATCGTGCCATCCTCAAGGTAGCCGATTCCTTGATCGGCCTCTTCGCCCGGCTTGATGATCTTGACGACTATCCGTTCGCCGGGCAGGAATACCGGCTTCAACGCGTTGGCCAGGTCGTTGATGTTGATCACCTCGACGCCGCGCAGTTGCGCGACTTTGTTCAAATTGTAGTCGTTGGTCATAATTCGGCCGTCGACTTGTTGAGCAAAGGTGACCAGTTTTTGATCCACGTCTTCGGCCTGCGCGTCGGCCGAGAATTCCACGTCGACGATCTTGATATCGACGTTGCGGTTTGACTGTAACTTGTTGAGCATGTCCAGCCCGCGACGACCTCGATTGCGTTTCAGCTTGTCCGCGCTGTCCGCCACCGCCTGAAGCTCGTCCAGAATAAACCTCGGCAACACGAACTCGCTCTCGATGATGCGCGTGTCCGCTATGTCCGCAATACGACCATCGATGATCACCGACGTATCCATAATCACGGGCCGACCACCCTTCTTTTGCTTCGTGAATTCGACGTAAGGAATAATGAAGCGGATGTCGTCCTTGGTCTGCAGAATGAGGCTGATCGCAAAATAGCAGCACACGATACCGAGGGCCAGTTTGATGGCCCGTACCAGGGCCTCAGGGCGCATGGCCGATTCGACGATCAGCAGATCCACGACCAATGACAGGCCGTAGGCGGCGACCATTCCGACGACAAGCCCGAAGAACGCGCCGGAGAGCGCAGTCAGGGACTTGCGCGGGATGGCAATGTCCGTGACCACCACAGCGACGCCAAACAGCAAGAAGAGCGGGATGATCCATTCCCGGCTAAGCCAGGGAGGTATCCCGCTCGAAGCCATGAACTGTGCGGCGACCCCGGCGAGCAGGAGCAGAAAGAAGAACCTGAGTGCATGAAAGATCATATGAAGCCGCTCGGCCTACAGGGATTCGTGTTTTGAATCTTCGCGTGCAACCACTAGAGTATACCAGCCGGCAAGACCGGAGCAACGGTCGGACCTATGTTCCGCGCCGGCGGTCGTCCAATGGTAACGCAACGGCAACTCGCGGCATGCAGCCGATATTGCCCGTCCTGATTCCCGAACATCCGCGCTCACTCGATGGCGAAGTCGAAATTGCACATCCCGCCCGCTTCAGACTCTGCAAAACCGCACGCGGATACCCTGAACACGAAAATTTCACAGGCAGACGGGGTCGGGCTGGCGATCGTTGTACTGGCTTTGCCTGTTCTCGGTGAGCAATTCTGCAACATCCTGGTGGGCCTGGTCGATACCTTCCTCGCCGGTCGATTCCTCAACAAAGAAGCGATTACCGCTGTTGGAATTGCATCGTACGTCAGTTGGCTGGCCACGATGCTCAGCGGCTTCATCGGCGTGGGCTCGACGGCCTTGGTTGCCCGAGCCGTCGGAGCAGGCGATTCGCGGCAGGCCAACACGCTGGCCAATCAGTCGATGGGACTGGCGGGTTTCCTGGGCTTCGCGATGATGGTCGTCCTGCTCATATTGGCCTCTTTCTTGCCCCGAATGCTCGGTCTCCCCGACGAGGCGGCGGCAATGACCGCTCGATACCTCCGGATCGACGCGTTCGGTCAATTCCTTTACGCCTACCTGCTCATCGGAGCCGCCTGCCTTCGCGGCGCGGGCGACACGCGTACGCCGATGCTCATTATGATCGGCGTGAACTTCGTCAATGTCGTGGTCTCAGTTACCCTGTGCCTGGGTTTGGGGCCCTTTCCGGAGTTGGGCGTCATTGGAATCGCTGCCGGGACAGTCGCGGCGCGTTCGCTCGGCGGGGTAGTCATGCTGGTCGTGCTGTACAGAGGCCAAACCGCCCTGAAGCTGGATTTGCCCCAGATGGCCTTCGACCGCGGCATCGCGCGCAGAATTGTGAATATCGGAGGGCCTGCGGGGCTCGATGCCTTATTGATGTGGACCGGGCACTTCATCTTCCTCGGATTCCTGATGAGCGTCGATGCCGATGCGGAAATCGGATTGGCCGCCAGCGCCGCCCACATGATCGGCGTTCGGATCGAATCATTCTCATACTTGCCCGCGATGGCCTGGGGCATCGCGGCCGCCACCCTGGTCGGACAGTCACTCGGCGCTGGAAACCCTCAAAAGGCCCGCCGGATCGGCCACATCGCGGTGTTGCAACTGGCTCCCTACGCGTTGATCGTCAGCGGCCTTTATTACTTCGGCGCGGAGTTCATTTATTCGTTTTGGAGCGGCGATGAGTTGGTGCAGGATCAGGGCGTGCCGGCTCTGAAGCTTGTGGCGTTTGCTCAACCTTCGCTTATCTTCATGATCATTTATGTGAGCGCGCTCCGCGGCGCCGGCGACACGCGCTTCCCGATGTTGATGAATGTGCTCGGAATCTTCTGTGTGCGGATTCCGCTGGCCTACACGTTCGGTGTGGTGCTCAAAGGCGGGTTGTTCGGTGCCTGGATCGGCATGACATCGGATTTGATCTTCAGATCACTGCTGGCAGCCGGGCGGTTCACTTGGGGTAAATGGACGGGCAAAGAGATTTGAGAATCCTGCATTAGACAAGGGAACGATCGAAATCGTGCATGTGTTTAGCGTCTCCCCACTGAGCCGTGGCCTTCAGGCCACGGACCTCGGGCCACGGACCTCGGGCCACGGGCTGCTGTGGCGGCGACCCACGGGCGGTCCGGACCCTGAAGGGCCCGGCTCAAGAACGCCCAAGGCCGGATTGGGCGCCACGTTAAACACGTACGAAATCGTTCTCTTGACCTGCAAGCCACAAAGCCGCGCTCAATTCGAATGTGCCGTTCAGTAAAGCACGTACGAGCTGGAGTAATATGGCTCGGGAGTCGGATCCAGCGTGAACGTCCGGCACCAACCCCAGCTCGGCCATGCGTACGTGTAGTCGTCGATCCAGTATCCTGAGAGATCTTGACTCAAGCCGAACGGATCGTCGAAATCGACCTCGAACGGGTCGTAGTTCACTTCATCCAGCACTCCGTCTTCTTCCTCATCATCTTCATCAGGAATCACCGGCTCAAGAGACTCGTCAATGTAAGTCGGGTAGTCCACCGGCGTGTACACAGCGGGATAGTTGAAATAATCATAGTCATTGGGCGTATAGCTGACGGCTGAATAGTAATTATAGAAGGGATAGTAGCTGCTGGAGCAATAGTAGCCCGGGTAGCCATAAGAATAGTTGGAATAGCCCAAGTTCAGACCGCCCAGACGCAATCCAAAGCCGAAGCCACTTCTTCCCGAATAGTAAGGGCTGTAGTAGCTGGAGTAGCCGTAGGTGTGCGACGGATAATAATGCCCGCCGAAGCTGTGCCCCAGTCCGGCGAAGTGGTGGCCGAAGTCGTGGTGGCCGAAGTCGTGGTGACCGAAGTCGTGGTGACCTTGCCGTCCGAGCTGGATGTTGATGCCGAAGCTGTTCCCGGCGGTGTAGCCGTGATTGCCGGAATCCGTGTAGTCCGGGCGACCCAGCCCGCCACCAATGCGCCGGCGACTCTTTTGTTCGTTTACTCCGATTCTGCCAGAGCGGCGGATCCCGTCGGTCGTCCCTAATCGGCGGGCGCCGACCGTGCCGCTGCGCGGTCGCAGTGCAACTCCTCCGTCGATGCGTGTTTTCGGTGACACTCGACGACTGGGCAGCAGCCGCGCGGCCCCACTGTTCGCCACGTTCGGGCTGATACGAAGACCTTGGGGATTCGTGACCACCCCGAGTCGCTGACCTGCGGGGCGCGTTGACTGGACCCCGGGACTTCGCTGCGGCGCTGGCCGCCGGCGAATCTCGTTCCGCCGGGTGTCGTTGCGGTTGGCAGGGTTCGACGACCTGGACGGTTTCACACGGACCGGCGAGCGGCCGATTGTCGGGCTGCGGCGTAATCCGCTGGAACGCTTTTCCTGGTTACGAGTCGTGTTCGGACTGAGCCGACGCACCTTGGGAGACGCTCGCCGGCTGGGCGCTGAGCGATGATGCGACCCGATTTGCGGACGTCTGGTCGGTGAGGTTCGAGCTTTGACGCCAGATCGCCTCGGCGACTGCGGGCGGGCAAGCCTGCTCCCCCTACTGCGGCTGGGACGGCCACTGCGGCGAGACCCAACACTCGATCGCCGGGATGGACGAGTCGAGCGTTTGATGGTGCCCGATCTTCGAGCACCGCTGCGCGGCGCCGAGCGCCGGGGTGCAACGCGGTTGCCGCCGGACCGATGCGACGAGCGCGGTGCCGTTCTCCGACTGCCACGGCCGTGCCCGGAGCGGCGCTGGGCCAATACATCCGATGCGACAATAAAAGTGAAAACCAATGCCAGGACAAACAGCTTGCGACCGAATTGGGGCAGACGTGACATCATCACTGGTCCTCCTCAGGAAGCTATTCGATTGTGATTATCGGCCGTCGGGCCGCGTACGGCAAACCAGCGACCGGCACGATATTGATGCCCTCTAACTTGGGAACACCATTATCATATGTTAATTATATACAACATGATTGCAACGATGCAACTATTAACCGAGGAATAATTCCAATTCGCTGAGAGACTTGATGGTGAAATCCGGCTTGGAATCCCCTATATCGCTGATTCGGCCGTCGCGCTCGATCCAGACACCCGTGATCCCAAGCTCTTGTGCCCCAAGGATATCGCTGTGCAGCGAGTCGCCCACGTGAACGCACCGCTCGGGGCTTACGTCCATCATCTTCATGGCGTACTGGAAAATCCCAGCGTCCGGCTTGTAGCTGCGGGCACGTTCCGAACTGACCAATCCATCGAAACGCAGGGCGTGGGCGGAAATCGCAGTCTGGAGGTCGACTTCATCTGCATTGCTGACGCAGCAGACCGGCACGGCCAGCGCTGCCAGCGCATCCTTGGCGTCCGCGTGTAGCGACGGGTTCCGCCAGTATCGTTGCAGCTCATCGGCGTACGGGATCGGGTCGCACTCGACGCCCAGCTCATTCATGGTCTGTCGAAGACTGACGCACTCGATTTCATAAAGCGTCTTGAATTGATCGTGATTGCTTTGATCCGAGACTGCGAAGAAGCGTTTCCCCCAACGAACGGCAAATTCGGGCGCCGGCAGGGAGAGATCGTAGTCGCGCACGATGCGACGGCAAGTTGCCTCGACTTGGCAGCGATCGCCATCGGCGATCGTGCCGAAGAAGTCGATGAACACAACGTCAAAGCGATGATTACTCATTGGGGTTTTGTGCGCTTAACGGAAGACTTCTTACTTTTTCGCGGAGCGGCATTTGCTTCAAAGGCGGCTGGGCACAATTCCGACAGCTTACACGATTCGCAATTCGGCTTGCGGGCGTCGCACACTCGCCGCCCATGCCAAATCAACGCGTGACTGAAGAACGTCCACTCCTTTGACGGCACAATCTCCATCAAATCCTTTTCGATCCGGACAGCGTCTTTGCTGTTCTTGTTGTTCCAAGTCAGCGCCAATCGTTCGGCAATCCTGCCGACGTGCGTATCGACAACTACGCCTTCATTCTTGCCGAACCACGTCCCGAGCACGACGTTGGCGGTCTTGCGAGCCACTCCGGGCAAACGGACCAAATCTTCCATGTTGTCCGGCACTCCCCCGCCGAATTCGTCCACCAGAATTTGGCACGTGCCGCGAATGCTTTTCGTTTTCTGCCTGAAGAAGCCGGTCGCGTGGATGTCTTCCTGCAACTCTTCTTCGGGCACCGCCAGGAAATCCGCCGGCTTCTTGTACTTTTTGTACAGCGCCGCGGTCACTCGATTGACTGTTTCATCAGTGGATTGGGCGGAGAGGATCGTGGAAATCAAAAGCTGCCATGCTTTCTTGTGTGAGAGCGCGCAGTCGGCGTCCGGGTACATGCGGTGCAGAATCGTGACGATCCTGCGAGCCCGCTTTTTTTTATCTGCGATGGTTTCGCGAATGCCGCTCATTTCTCGATCGTGAGCGTCGGCTGGGAGACTTGCAACATGTTCTTCACGCTCACTTGGCCGGCAGTGTTTCGCACGACGTCCAGAATGGCCTGCTGAATCAAATCATCCTTTTCGATGAAGTTGTCCGCCGGCGTGCCGGCGTCGCCGTTGATGCGAATCCGCACATTCAATGGAATACTGCCCAGAAACGGCACCTTGAGGTCTTCCGCCGCGCGCTTCGCCCCGCCGTGGTCGAAAATCTCGTCCCGATGCCCGCACTGAGGACAGAGATAATAGCTCATATTCTCGATGATGCCGATGCACGGCACATTCAACTGCTGATACATGGCCACCGCCCGCTTGGCATCCAGCAATGCGACGTCCTGCGGCGTGCAGACCACGACCGAGCCGGTCATTGGAATCGACTGCGAGAGCGTCAATGGAACGTCCCCGGTGCCGGGCGGCAGATCGACGATCAAGTAGTCCAGCTCGCCCCAGTCGACTTGATCCAGAAACTGCTTGATCACGCCGTGGACCATCGGCCCGCGCCAAATGATGGCTTTGTCTTTCTCGACCATGAAGCCCATGCTCATGACCTTGAGGTCGTGCTGGACGATCGGAAGGATGCGATCCCCTTTGACATAAGGTTTGCCGTCTTCAATGCCGAGCATCTTTGGAATCGAGGGGCCATAGATATCGGCGTCCATGAGTCCGACGCTCGCGCCTTCACGCTGCAACCCGATGGCCAGCATGACCGCGATGGTGCTCTTGCCCACGCCGCCCTTGCCCGCCCCCACCGCGATGACGTTCTTGACGCCGGGCAGCTTCTTTTGAGTCTGCTGGTTGGCCCGAACTTGAGCACTCCATTCGAGTTCGACCTCGCGTACCCCGTCGAGGCGTTTTACAGCCTCGGTCACGTCATTCTTGATCGTGTCTTTCAATGGGCACGCCGGCGTGGTTAGCTCGACATGCACTTTCACCAAGCCGTCACAAATGGCCACGTTCTTGATCATGTTCAGCGTCACCAGATCCTTGTGCAGCTCGGGATCGTTCACGGTCCGCAGTTGGTCCAGGACATCTTCTTTCGTTACTTGAGGCATCTCTTCGTCTCCAGATCGCCCCGACGGGCCGGTCGGCCCTGGGGCGCAGCCTGATTGATATTGCGTCGGCGTACTATAGCGCACTCGCAGCCGGCGGGCCACCAGTCGCAGCCAAAATCAGCTACCCGCGCCCGTTGAATCTTCTTGGAACGTATGTTTGAAGGTGGTTGTGTCATCAGAGCCGCGACCGTAAGGGAGCGGTTTGCTCACCAACACCAACCGCTCCCTTACGGTCGCGGCTCTGAAAAGACGCTTCTCACGTACGCTCTTAGGGGATGTCGATGTTGTTCTCTGCGGCGAGTTGAAGCAATCGTTTGTGGTGAGTGGCTCCCTCATCGGCCAACTCGTGGAAAATGGCCTTCACGTCAGGCTGGTCAGTGTGACGCTCCATTTGACGGTAGAATCGGGCAGTCATGGCCTCTGAGGCAACGACGCCACGAACCGCGTCCTCAAAGGACTTGCGGTCGGTGATGTTTAGTGACCTCGCGCCGCCCTCAACGACTTGCTTTTCTTCGGGACTGAGGACGAAATCCGAACCTGGATAATGCTTATCGAGCAGAGCCCGCAGCCGACTGCGGTGCTCCTGTTCTTCAGCCACCATTTCGCGGAATTCCCGGCGATCCTGCTCCCGCTCGGCCTTGTCTGCCAGTTGCAGGTAGCAGTAAGCAGCCATGTCCTCGCCGTAGCACCCGAGAGTCAGCGCCTTGGCGGTCTCCATCGTCGACAGCAATTCCTCGCGCGACTTGCTCATGTGGACTGATGTACCACAAGTCGATCAGATGGGCAAGAATGGATCAAGGCCCAAACGCCAGCCCATCCGCTACGCTGCAGGATTGGGCGAGTTGCTCCAGCAGATACTTCTTCGACAGCGCGATTTCGAGCACAATCGGATCGTTTGGCCGATCTGGGCGGTAAATCAGATTCAGCGGCACGGCCACTCGGCCATGTTTCTTCAATTCCTCGAAGATGGCTTCGTCACCCGTCGAAAAGTCGGCCTGCAAAGCCACCACGCCGCACGCTTCCATTTTGGCTCGCACCTCGGGCGTATCGATGGCGAATTTCTTATTCAATTTGCACGTCGTGCAGTAGCCCGCCGTGAAATCGACGAAGACTGTCTTGCCATCTCGCAAGGCAAGCTCCACGGCTTCGGGAGACCAGAATTCCCACGGGACGTGATCCTTCCAGCTCTTGTCCTTTTCGGTCCCGCGCATCCGGTCCCGCAGCGCTGCCACCTGCCTGTCCTTGGCCGGGCCGATGGGGTAGAGGTAGCCGTAAATGACCACTGTGGCCAGCGCGATGACCGCGATGGCACTGCCACGATAGCGCCAGCGCAGGGCCGCGGACATAGTCATGCTGATCTTGCCCCACAGCCAACATCCAAACGCGATCGCCACGAAAAACACCAACGTCCATTCAAGTCCTTCGGCGCCGATTTGAGTGACGAGCGGATGGATCAAAAGGACGACCATGCCCAGCAGCATGAATCCCATGACGCGCTCGAAGGTGATCATCCAGTTGCCGGGCTTGGGAAGGAAGCTCAACCAGTTCGGGTAGGCGCCCAGCAGAACGTATGGAGATGCCATGCCCAGCCCCATGAACAGAAATGCGAACAGCGCGATGCTCGGCGGTTGCTGCGTGGCCCAGGTAAACGCGCCGACCAACAAAGGCCCGGTGCAGGCAAAGCCCAAGACCGGAGCGAGCATTCCCTTGCCGAATGAAGTCGCAATGCCCTCTTGCCCGATGCGGGCATCGAGTTGAGCGGCAGCGTCGGGCGCCTTCAATGTATAGACGCCGAGCATGCTCAGGGCCAAGGCCATGACCACGGCGCCAAGCCCGATCACGACCACCGGAAACTGCAAGACGTTGTTCCCGGCTGCGGCAAGGAACCCAAGGACCATGAAGAACAGAACGACGCCGATTCCGAATGACGCTCCCAGGGCCAACGTGCGGCGGCGCGACTCGTGGGCTTGCTGTACGAAACCCAAGACCTTGATCGACAGCAGAGGCAGCACACAGGGCGTGGCGTTGAGAATCAGCCCGTAAAGGAAACAGCCGACCAGCAAACCAGCGATTCCGAATTGCCGCAGAAACCCCTCGAGTCCCCCGGACGACGAACTCCCGCCCGATGGTGTCTGTGCGTCCGGCGCACTGCTTGCTTGTGCCTCGACGCCTTCATCGCCTGCGATCTCCGATTCGGCCTCTTCGGCGGTGGGCAGCGCGACAGCAGTTGCTGCCGCGTCTTGTGTTTTGGGGGCCAGGCCGGTCAGCTTCTTGCCGGAAAGCCCCTCGACACCGAGTGGTGCGCGCGGGTTATCGGCGAACGCGGTATCGGCCTTCTCCGCTGGCGCATGTGGCGGTTCCTTGGCAGGAGCCGCAGCGCCGAAAAACTTCTGAGATGCCGGCTGGACTGGATCGCCCTCTTTGCCGACGGGCACCTCGATTTCCCAGTGGATGTTCTGCGGGCGGTAGCATTGCCCTTTGTCGTTACAGGCTTGATAGCGCACCACGCCCGCGAAGCGCACCGATTCGCCCGCCAGACTGTCCTCTGCCACGCCATCGACGCGAACCACGACCCGGCCGCCGTACTCGGCCACCTTAAGGTTGCCGGGAAGCGAGCGGACCTTGTGTTTGGGAAATTGCGGTCGGCCCAGCTCCACGTGGTTGGTCGGTTCCACGAAGACATCCGTGGCGATGAAGCCGGCCGACAGCGGCGTGTGGGATTGAATGTGGTTGCCCTTCTCGACGTCGATCACGACCGCCAGCTTGAACTTGTCTTTCGGCCTGATTTTATCCACGCTCACGACGGGTTTTATTTTCACGTACTTGGCCTCGCTGGGAGGCTGGGGAGAGCGCCGACGCGCGGTCGCGAAGATCTGTTCGTTGGCAGGCGCGACCTTGCCGTTGGAATCAACGACCGGCAGGACCAGACTGAAGGGCTTGGTCATTCTGACGCACTGCACCTTGCAGACCAGCAGGCGCATCTCACCTTTCAGCTCGACTTGAGTCCCCGGTTTGAGATCGGCCGGCGGCGTAAGGGTCGTTGTGAGAATCGGTTGATCCTCATGGATGTAGGTGATGATGTCGCCGGGCGATTCGTGGCGCTTCGGGACGGGGTGCTCGAGAGCGGTGGTCTCGAATCCATCTGGAAGCTGCCAATTCACCTCGGGTGGCAAGCCCGCGTCGCCCGCGTTCATCCAGTAAGTGTGCCAGGCCTTCTCAATGTCGATTTGAAAGGCGATCTCGAAAGGTTGGCCCGGCTGGACTGCCGTCACGCTGGCATAGGGAGTTACCGTTACCTTCGGCGGGGCGGCTTGGGCTGCCGGAACCAACGCCCACGACCACAGAAGCAACGTACACAATCCGGATGATTTTCCGAGCTGCGTGGTGAGAATTCCGTTCCTTTGCCTGTTCATAGGCGATCGTCCCTTTCTTATGGAGTGGCGGCGGATCGGCCCGTTATCCACCCAAGTCAATCCGCCGCAATTGATATAACCTCTTGTGAGAAGGTCAGTTTCGTCAAATACAGTCGCCATTTTCCCTTGACAGCTGCAATGGCAACACTGTACTATAGACCGAGAATCGACCAACGCGTCCCCAAGGACGCACGTTATTTATAAACTAGATGCCTTACGGCTGCCATTTTCTTTCATGAATAGATCGAATTTGGGCGGCGAGGCGGCGTTGAACAAGGAGTATCGGTCTGTAGCATCGCCCAACCTGGACGGGACTGGCGAGTGTGATTGCCGAGTAACAGTTGCAGATATGCACGACTCAAGTGCTTGCACGGAAATTCGTAAGTAGCTTCTCCAAAAATGCTTATGTTGATATGGAACACAATCGTTCCCGGCGTGATTGCCGTGGGGAGATTTCGGGTGGGACGAGGGTATTATCCCCCTCGTGGCTCCATGAACCCGCGCAGTCACTGACGACCTAACTACTTGCGATTCCAATCGGTTTCCTCCCTCGCCAGGCATGACTCCCGCGGTGTTTTCTACGGGTTTCGGCCATGTCCAGGCTGTTTTCTTGTTCGCGCATTCGTACTTCGCTTTTGGCTAACGAATCGGTCGGCGGTTCGGGCGGGCGGCATTTTGAACTCTGGCGCTCCGAGTTCGCTTTAGAACTCGTGGCTTCGGAATAGAAGGGCTCTTAACGACCGATGATACTAATGGAGATCCCATACGGGTGGGTCGTCTTGGGCATGGGCATGGGGCTCGGCCTCGGCTTTATCGTGCTGACGCTCCTGCAGTGGACGCGCTTCAAGAGTCTGCAGCAACGCGCCGGCGAGATCGTCACCCAGGCTGAGGAGCGGTCCGAGATCATCGTCCACGATGCGCAAGTCCAGGCAAAAGAAGAGTACATCAAGCAGCAGGAACAGTTCAAGGCCGAGACCACGGAGACGCGAGCCGAACTGCGGTCCATCGAGAAACGCGTCTCGAAGCGCGAAGATAACCTCGAAGCCAAGCTGGATACGCTCCAATCCAAAGAAAAGAAGCTCGAGCAAGCGGATCGTCGCCTCGCCGACCGCTCCAAAGCGATCGAACAAAAAGAGGCCGAAACTAACAAGACTCTGGAAGAGCAGAAGATCCAACTGCTGCGCATATCCGGCTTCGATATGGAAACGGCCAAGAAAACAGTGCTCAGTCACCTTGAAGACGAAATGCAGCAAGAGTGCGGGCAGATGATCGAAAAGATGGTCAACGAAGCGAAGGAGACTGCTGAAGAGAAATCGCGAGAAATCGTTATCACAGCCATCCAGCGATATGCGGCGGCGCACACGTCCAGCAGTGTGGCGCGCACGGTTGATGTGCCCTCGGACCAAATGAAAGGCCGGGTCATCGGCAGAGAGGGTCGCAACATCCGCGCTTTCGAAAAGGCGACCGGCGTTGACGTGATCGTCGACGACACACCGGGCGTAGTCGTCATTTCATCGTTTAATCCGGTCCGAAACGAGACGGCTCGGATCGCGCTTGAGAAGCTCATCCAGGACGGCCGAATCCACCCTGCGCGGATCGAGGAAGTCGTAGAGGAAACCAAACAGCAAGTAGAAAAGATGATCATCGAACACGGCAACAAGGCCGCGATGGACGCGAATGTCGGTAAGCTGCACCGCAAGCAGATCGATCTGCTGGGCCGCTTGCACTACCGCACCAGCTATGGCCAGAACGTGCTGAACCACAGCATTGAGGTCGCCTACTTGTGCCAGATCATGGCCGATGAACTGGGCCTCGATGGAACGCTGGCGCGGCGCTGTGGGCTATTGCACGATATTGGTAAGGCAGTCGATCACGAAGTCGAGGGAGGCCATCCGCAGATCGGCGCGGACATCTGTAAGCGCCTCGGCGAGTGCAGCGAAGTGCTCAATGCCATTGCGGGGCACCATGGTGACATTCCGCCGACGAGTCCGTATACCCCGCTGGTGACCGCCGCCGATGCCATCAGTGCCGCGCGTCCGGGCGGACGTCGTGAGTCCCTGGAGCACTATATCAAGCGGCTCGAGCAGCTCGAGGCGATCGCCACCGAGATCGCGGGCGTCAAGCAAGCTTACGCCATTCAGGCGGGTCGCGAGTTGCGGGTGATCGTGGATGCGAATCAAATCGACGACGGGACGGCCATGAAGGTCGCCCGCGATATCGCCAAGAAAATTGAAGAGCAAATGACCTATCCGGGCGAAATCAAGGTCACACTGTTGCGGGAAGTCCGGGCCATCGAATATGCCCGCTAGAAAGTTCTCCGTTTGCCTCTGACGATCTTATGTGTCGGCGACGTCGTGGGTCGGCCGGGGCGTTATGCGCTGTCACAAGCACTGCCCGCCCTCACGGACCAATACCAGCTTGATTGCGTCATCGCCAACGTCGAGAATGCCGCTGCCGGATCAGGGCTGACCCCCGCATTGTACGACAAATTCGTCAAGTACGGCGTACACTTGATGACCTTGGGCGACCATGTCTTTCGGCGGCGCGAGATCATGCCCGTCCTCGAGCAGTCCGACAACATCGTCCGGCCGATCAATCTGCCGGACACCGCACCTGGGAAGTTGTGGGTCTCCTATGAGACGAACTCCGGTGCGCGGGTTGCGGTCATTGCGGTGCTGGGTCAGTTGTTCATCAACCTCTCCACCAACTCGCCGTTCGCAGCCATCGACAAAGTATTGGCCAAGATTCCGAAAGACATCAAGGTCATCGTTGTTGACGTTCACGCCGAGGCCACCAGCGAGAAGATTGCCCTGGGATGGCACCTGGACGGCCGGGTAAGCTGCGTGTTCGGGACACACACGCACGTGCCCACGGCCGATGAGACCATCCTCCCAGGCGGCACTGCGTATATCACTGACCTTGGCATGACCGGGCCATATGACTCCGTGCTGGGCCGGCGGAAGGACCGCGTTGTCGGTACGATGCGAACGGGCATCCCCAGCGCGTTCGAGGTCGCCACCGGCGATCCCCGCCTCTGTGGGATTGTCGTCCGTGTGGATCCCGCGACGGGCAAGGCCTTGAGTATCGAACGCATACGAGTTGACTCCGATATGGCTCCGGAATAGAGCAAACCGAGCCGCTCCGTTGACGTGTTGATGGATCAGACCGACGAGCCAACCTTATTTCCACCTACGCCGGACAGGATTGCTCCCGCGACGATGACGGTTTCGCAAGTGACGGCGCTCGTCAAGCGCGTGATCGGTGACGGCGTGCCGTCGCCCATTCACATTGTCGGCGAAGTGAGCAACTTCACGCGGCACAAGAGCGGGCACGTCTATTTCACGCTCAAAGATCAAACCAGCGAGTTGTCCTGCGTGATGTGGCGTTCGGCGGCACAACGGCTGAAGTTCGATCCGCAGAACGGCCTGGAAGTGATCGCCACCGGCGAAATCGACGTGTATGCGCGGACGGGCCGATACCAGCTCTACGCCCGCAAACTCGAACCCAGGGGCGTGGGCGCGCTGGAGTTGGCCTTTCGCCAGCTTCATCAGAAACTCAAGGCCGAAGGTCTTTTCGAGGCGGCTGGCAAGCGGAAGATTCCCGCCTGCCCGTCGCACGTCGCGGTGATCACCAGCCCCACGGGGGCGGCTGTCCGGGACATACTTCAGACGATCCGCCGACGGTTTCCGTGTGTCACAGTGAGCGTTTACCCAGTCACGGTCCAAGGCGACCAGGCCGCCGGTGAGATCGTCGCGGCGCTGGACCGCTTGAACGCATGTAACGATCGACTGCGAATCGACGTCATCATCGCCGGTCGCGGCGGCGGATCGCTGGAGGATCTGTGGGCTTTCAACGAGGAGTCGGTGGCGCGAGCCATCCATCGCAGCCGCATTCCGATCATCAGCGCGGTCGGGCATGAAACGGACGTCACGATCAGCGATCTCGTCGCCGACTTGCGTGCCGCGACGCCCACCGCGGCTGCGGTACTGGCTGTTCCGGTCCGAAGTGAACTGCTTGAAGATCTCCATCAGCACTCCCTGCGGCTCTCGCGCACGATCCAACACCGCCTGACCCTCAACAGGCACCGGCTCATGTCCCTGGCAGAACGGGAACTATTTCGCAAGCCGCTGCACTTGGTCCGGCAGCAGGCCGAAGGCCTGGATCAGTCTGGGCTCAGACTCGACCATGCCATCCAGGGCCGCCTGCACGGTCGAATGCAGGTGCTCTCCCGATTGCAGAACTCGCTGGGGCTCATCGAGCCGAGTCACTTCGTCGCCGATCTGCGGGATCGCATGCGAACTCGCCTGCACCGCCTGCGTATGGCTATGCAGAGGCGCGTGCAGTCTTGCGAGCGGCAAGTGTACCAAACGGAGAATCGGCTCGTGCGGATTTCGCCGGAGAAAACACTTCGGCTGTCGGAGCAACGCCTGCAATCGGCCGGAGTACGTTTGCGTGGCGGGACGGCGGTGCTGCTCGAGCGGTGCCGGCGGCAATTGGACTCGCTCGACAGGCAAATCCAGTCCGTCAGTTATCGCCGCACACTGGCCCGAGGTTACAGCGTGACGCGCTCGACCGAGACGGGTAAACTGGTGGCCTCCGCTGCCGAGGTGGGTCCCGGCGACGTCGTCGAGACGGAGCTTCCCGACGGCCGGTTTGAGAGCACCGTGAATGGGACTCGAAAGGAGCAATTGAAGCTGTTTTAGTAATCATGGCGGACGAGAAACTATCATTTGAAGATGCACTCGCCAAGCTGGAAGCCATCGTGCGCGATGTCGAAGAAGGAAAGATCGGCTTGGAGGATTCCATTCGACGATATGAGGACGGTGTGAAGCTCCTGAAGCGCTGCCGCTCGATCCTGTCGCAGGCAGAGATGAAAATCCAGAAGCTCCAAGCTACGGCAGAGGGCGAGGTTCGGGCCGAGCCGTTCGATTCCCAGCAACAGCAGTAGCCGACGCGGGCAGAGCGGGAGACGCTGCGGCGATGTTGTCCTTGAGACGCCCCACCGAACCCTCTAAGATGCCGCGAATGGAATGGAAGGCGAGGTTTTCAGACACGGGACGACCCCTATGATAGTTGCGGCCCCATCAATCACGGCCACGCTGACGGTATGGTCTCAGGAGTTTGATCGCCGTATCTGCGAGCGCTTCGATGCCGTCGCTGGCGCGCCGCCGGAGCTGCTTCAGGCCATGCGTCATACCGTACTGGCGCCTGGAAAGCGCCTCAGGCCGTTTCTCACGGATCGGTGTTTTCGCCTCGCCGGCGGCGACGGAGATGCAATCCTGCCCGTGTGCATCGCTGTCGAGTGTTTGCACGCTTTCACACTCATCCACGATGATTTGCCGGCCATTGACGACGGCGACGTGCGTCGTGGCCGACCGTGCAATCACAAGGTCTTTGGCGAGGGGCTGGCCATTCTGGCCGGAGACGCCCTGCTCGCATACGGCCTCGAACTCGCGTCCGGAGCTGAATTGAGCGCCGCCCGAACCGTGCGGATTGTCCAAACCTTGACCCGCGCGATCGGCCCGAGCGGTGTAATCGGCGGTGAGACCACGGACATAATCAGCGAAGAGCGCCCGGGCGATCTGAAGCTGGCCTCGTATATTCATGAACACAAGACCGCCGGCCTCTTTCGTGCCTGCTGCGAGTGCGGCGCGATCGCGGCAGCGGCGGATGAGCGAGTTTTCAATAATCTCGGCGCGTACGGGTTTCATCTTGGTCTGGCGTTCCAGATCGCGGATGATCTCCTGGACGCCACGGCGTCGTCGGAGGATACCGGCAAGACTTCCGGCGGCGACGCTGAGAAACGCAAGCAGAGCTATCCAGCGATTGTGGGCCTCGAGGAGAGTCACCGGCTGGGTGAGCAGGCTGTGGCGCGCGCCGTCGCTGCTCTGGATGATTTTGGCACGGAGGCCGACGAGCTGCGCTCGATCGCTCACTTCGTGATGAGCCGACAGCGTTAGTCGGGAAATCTTACCGCAGAGATCGCGGAGAGCGCAGAGGGTTGTCGAAAGAGAAATTGCGGCAGAATCCGAGTGCGTGTTGCACTGATAACGTGTTTCACCTGCGGTTTTGCGTTGGTTTTGCTATGTTCTTTCTTGTTACGTCTCTGCGGTCTCTGCGTGCTCTGCGGTGAAATACCCGAGTTAGTCGTATTTCGAGGGATCAAATGCCGTTTACGTTGCTCGATCAAATCAATAGTCCCGCAGACCTCCGCAAACTACCTGTGCGTACATTGCCTCGCGTGGCCCGCGAGATCCGCGAGCGGATCATCAGCGTGGTCGGCAAGAACGGCGGTCATTTGGCCAGCAACCTCGGCGTTACGGAACTGACCATCGCCCTGCACTACGTGTTTGATTTCAAGCGTGATCGCCTTCTGTGGGACGTGGGCCACCAGTGCTATCCGCACAAGCTCCTCACCGGGCGGCACAAGAATTTTGAGCAACTCCGCAAGAGCGGCGGGTTGAGCGGTTTCCCCTGCATCCATGAGAGCGAGTACGATTTGTTCTGTGTCGGCCACGCGGGAACCTCGATTCCCACGGGCACGGGAATGGCGCGTGCGGATGCGCTGCTGAAGGAAGATCGGCGAGTCGTTGCGCTCGTCGGCGACGCCAGCATCGTCAACGGCCTGGCCTTTGAAGGCTTGAACCAGGCCGGCGTGCTCCGGCGCCAACTGCTGGTGATCCTCAACGACAATTCCTGGGGCATCTCGCCCACGCAGGGCAGCTTTGCCGAGCATCTGGCCAAGTTTCGCGTCAGCAGTCTTTATGAAGAAGTAAAAGAGCAAGCCAAGAAGATACTGCCGAAGGTGCCCGTGGTGGGCAAGCCGATGTTCAATGCACTGGCCCACTTGAAAGAGGGAATCAAAGCCACCGTCTCACCTCACCAAATTTTTGAGCAGCTCGGTTTCGTATATGTCGGCCCCACCGACGGCCATGACCTCGCACACTTGATTGAGCTGCTGACCGTTCTGAAGGACATCGACCACCCCGTATTGCTGCACGTACATACGGAGAAGGGCAAAGGCGCGGAATGGGCCTGCGCCGATCCGGGAAAGTTCCACAGCCCGAAACCGTTTTCGATCAACAGCGAAGGCAAGGCCGAAATCGTTCGCGGGTCGGGCAAGAGTTGGACCGCCGCTTTCTCCGAGGCCCTCACGGCTCGGGCCGAAGCGGATCCACGTATTTTCGCTTTTACGGCCGGTATGCTGGACGGTACCGGCTTGGCGAAGATGAAAGTCGCACTGCCCGACCAGGTCCTCGATGTCGGAATTGCCGAGGGGTGCGCCGTCGATATGGCAGCCGGCATGGCCAAGGCAGGCATGAAGCCGGTCTGTGCCATTTACTCCACGTTCCTGCAGCGGGCGCTGGATCAGATTTTCCAGGAAGTGTCGCTTCAGGGCTTGCCGGTGATCTTTTGCATCGACCGCGCCGGCTTGGTGGGCAGCGACGGAGCGGTTCATCATGGTTTTCTGGACATTGCCTACCTGCGCGGCTTCCCCGGCATGGTGCTCATGGCCCCTGCGGATGAAGCGGAGTTGGGCCAGGCACTTGATCTCGCCCTCGCGCTGAAGCAACCGTGTGCCATTCGCTACCCACGCGACAACGTGCCGACGCCGGGCTACGGGGAC
>JACZTW010000257.1 GCA_022573485.1 Planctomycetota bacterium | reverse complement strand
TGGCTGGATCGGTGGTCGGCACGTCCGCCGGCGCGCGGGCCTCGCCGGATTCGCTTTCACCGAGGGTCTCTTTGGTCAGTGCTTCCACTTCGTCGAGCAACTCGTCAACCTGGTTCTGCAGGTCCGGCTCTTCGGCCGCTACGGGCGGTGGGGAAGGATTCGGATTGGGGTGGTCCGGGTCACTCATGGTCATCTCGGCAACGCGAATTGCGCACACGCACCCCGCTTGATCGTGGATCGCCGAGGCACGACAATAGTATGCAGTTATCATCGGTTGGCGGCAGGCGGGACGCTTAGGCAAAGGCGGCGCGGGCCCACCGTTCTCGCTTGTATGGCTGGCGCTTCGCCACAGGTGGATCAGAATGGCCGATCCTCGGTTCTATACGGGACCGCAAAAACTTGAACCCGGTCTGGTTGCACTTTCCGAGACCGAATCGCGGCACGCGGCGTCTTCGCGGCGTCTGGCTGTGGGCGATGAAGTCGTCCTCTTCGACGGGCGGGGAAGCGAAGCGCGCGGGCAAATCGAGTCCATCGACCGCCGGGCCGTTCGTGTCGAAATCGCCGTGGTCGAAAGTCGCGATGCCGACGCGCCGGTCGAGCTAACGCTGGCCGTTGCGTTCCCCAAAGGGCCGCGCCAGGACGTGCTGGTCGAGAAATGCACGGAACTGGGCGTGGCGGCGATCTGGCCGATGCGTTGCGAGCGCAGCATCGCCGAGCCCTCTGCCCATCGCCTTGGAAAACTGCGCCGCACGGTGATCGAGGCGTGCAAGCAGTCGCAGCGCGCGTGGCTCTGCGAACTGTCCGATCCCGTGCCGTTTGCGGAAGTTGTCGGATCCATCGGGCGGTTCGAGGCGGCGGTCATCGCGGACGGCAGCGCCGACCGATCCAATGCCGGCGGGCCAACATCTCACAAGAGCGTGCTGGCGCTCGTGGGGCCCGAAGGCGGATTCACGACCGAGGAGTTGGAGGCTGCGCGAGACGCGGGTTGCGGTGCGCTTGTGCTTGGGCAAACGATTCTCCGTACGGAGACGGCGGCGATTGCGGCGGCTGTGCGACTGCTGTGTTGAGGTTTCAGCTCGCGGGCTGGGCCTCGCGATTTTGAGAAGTCTGCTAAACGGCAAGCCTTGGGGGGGTGCTGATCGCGCCGAGTTGGTTTGTTTGGGGGCCGGCAGATTGTAATTGCCCGTTGCGTCTGCTTTTGCTCTAATTTGCGACCATGTCTGAGGAAACTCCGCGTTACGATTTCGATCGCGTCTTCCGTTTGCTGCTCACGGTCGGCACATTGATCGCGACTTTTTGGCTGCTGGCTTATTTGAGCGATGTGCTGGTGCCGTTCGCGGTGGCGGTGCTGCTGGCCTATCTGCTGAATCCGATCGTCAATGCCTTCGAGCAAAAAACCGGGGGCCGGCGCGGACTGGCTGTTGGCCTGACGCTGACCATCTTTGCGGTCGCATTTCTGGTGATCGTGCCTCTCTTGCTCTGGTTCGTTTACGGCGAGGTCGTGGAGGTTTCCCAGATCATCGCCGACCGGGAAATAAAAGAGAAGTTGCTCGTACAAATCCAGCCGTTGACGGACAAGATCACTTCGTCGGAGTTTCAAGAGAAACTGCAGGAATTCAAAGACAGCACCGATCCCGATCAGCTCCAGCAACTGCTGGTCAAAGCGGCCGGGTTGATGCTGCCCACAGTAGCGAAACTGACCGAGGGCGTGCTCGGCATAATCGGCACGTTGTTCAACGCGCTGCTGGCCCTGACGGGTGTGGTCATCGTCCTGCTCTACCTCATTTTTCTCTTGATGGACTTCAATAGTTTCCAGAGCGGTTGGAAAGAGCAGCTTCCGCCGCAATACCGCGAGGCGATCGTCGAGTTCTTCGGCGAGTTCAGCCGCGCGATGAGCCGTTATTTCCGAGGGCAGTTTCTGGTGGCGGCCTGCTGCGGCGTACTGTTCGCCATTGGGTTCAAAATCGTCGGCATTCGGCTGGCGGTTTTCGTGGGGCTGTTCGTCGGGCTGCTGAATATGGTGCCCTATTTGCAGACGGTGGGCTTCGGGCCGGCGATTCTCTTGGCGCTGCTCAAGGCGTTTGAATCGGAAATGAGCCCGCTGTGGCCGATCCTCGGAATCGTTATTGTCTTTGCCGTGGTACAACTCATTCAGGATGCCGTGCTGACGCCGCAGATCATGGGCCAGGCCACCGGCCTGAAGCCGTGGGTCATGCTGCTGAGCATTTTCGTTTGGGCAAAACTGCTGGGTTTTCTCGGGCTGGTGTTGGCCATCCCGCTCAGTTGCCTGGGGCTGGCGTACTATCGACGATCGATTCTCAAAGTCTCACGCGAACGCGGGGCGGATTGATCGGGAGCGGTATGTCGGCGAGCGTTGAGTGTGGCACTGCTCTTGAGCAGTGCGATCCTGAATGGTTTCCCGCAAGCACGGCTCAAGAGCAGTGGCACACCGAGCCTGATCAGGGAACGGGCGCGTACCAGGGTTCGGCGTTGACGTAACTGTAGTCAGCCGCCACGAAAATCCGATCGAGTGCGTAGAGCACGCTGTCCGGATAAGCTGCAGGATAGAATGCGTCGGCCGGGATGCTGGCCCAGGGCGGCTTGCCATCGGCGGTCACTTGCGGATTGTTCTCAAACGGCTGTACCGAACCGTCCGTGTACACCACGTTGACCTTCTTGCCGTCGTGGTTGAAATGCTCCATCTCAGCGGATCCCAGGCTATTGGCATCCAGCGCCAACGCGCGGACTTCGAGGCGGAAAACGTCCGGCCCCGCGCGCTCGTCTCCAGGGCCGCCACCGAATATGGGAGGTCTGCTGAAGTCACCGGCCTGGAGGTTGTCCAGTTTGCCCTCACTCATGATTTGCAGCGGCATGATGTCCATCTGCCGGTAGAGATAAGAGCCAAAGGCATTCTCATCATCGTCCCTCTGCTCCGGCGGGCCGATTTTGGGGCCTTCGGAACTGAGATTAAGCGAACCGTCGTCAGGGCAAAACAGGAACTCATTGCCAATCTTGCCCGGCTGCTTGGTCAGCAGGCCCAGTCCCATATACTCAGCCGGGTAAACACCATTGCGGCAAACATTATCAGGACAGCAATGAGGCTCGTCTGGACTGTTGGCGCAGAGGATCGCATTGTATTCGGTCGTCCACAATTGGTTGGTGGCGATTTCGGCGTCTTTCAGCATAAATGTGTAGCCCGCAGGCCGGAAAGAGGGCCCCCGCGGGATTCGATCCTCGTTGTCCCCGGCATAGGCATGGAGCATCTGGCCTATGGTCCGCAAATTGACACCGCAGGCCACAAATTTCGACTGGGCCCTCGCCGAGGCGATACTCGGCAGCAAAATGCCGATAATAAGGGCAATGATGGCGATCACGACCAGCAGTTCGACCAGCGTAAAGCCTTTGGCCCTTGGGAGTTGCTTGTGCATAGGGTCCTCCTGTGGTTATCATAGGGTAGGTCTGTGCGGGTGTCCAGCCAAGGCCTTTGTGGGGTTGCCCGCTGCCTGTCGGTTCTTTCTTGACGGGACATTTGGACCCCCCCTAAGATTTGTTGAGCAGCAATGATTCGAAATCCCCATGATTTGACCGGCAACAGCGTAACTATGCTTGGCCGATAGGCTTGTGACGAGGACCGACCTCTTCGGGGCTACTCCTGCACCGGCCCTGCATCGTCGCTTGTCCCGAGTTGAAATGCTGCGAGTTGAGTATCCTTGATCCGCACGGCACATTCAAAGGAGCCTCCGACATGCGGAAATCTAAAGACGCAGCCGTCACAACGGGCTTGGGCCGCTTCGCGCTGGGTTCTTCGTTGCTGTCCTGCTGCGGCGCCTTGGCGCTGGTCCTGCAAGTCAGTTGCACCGGTTTCAGCCCCGTCGCCATTA
Organism: Planctomycetota bacterium; assembly: GCA_022573485.1. GTDB lineage: Bacteria > Planctomycetota > Phycisphaerae > UBA1845 > CAIVHJ01 > JACZTW01. Next base: position 1,663 of record JACZTW010000257.1, on the reverse strand, counting down.
CCAGCCCTGGCGTCACCTCCAACCAGGCGCCGGTCCTGACGATCATCGCGCCTGACGAAGATGAAGAAATCAGCCAAGGCGATTCGTTCATCGTCCGCTGGACCGACAGCGACCCCGACAGCAACGCCCTGATCGACATCGACCTCCTGGAGATCGACGGTCTGAACGTGTTCCCGGTGGCGGGCGGAATCCGCGAGAACGACGTGACGCTCGACCGCTTTCAAGTGAACACAAGTTCCATCCTCATCGGTACCTATTTTGTGCGCATGACGATTGACGACGGCGTCAATACGCCCGTGGTTGTTTTTGCGGAGAATCCCGACACGGGCAACCGCGTGCAGATCACGGTCGCGCCGCCGGGCCAGGCGGGCGGCAATGTCCCGCCACAGGTTGTGCTGATCGAACCGCAGACCAACGTCGGCACCTCCCAGGGCGACGTCGTGACCATCTCGATCCGGCCCACGCTGCTCGACCCCGGCCCGCCCGGTTCACCCGATCCCGGCGTGGCCTTCCACTACGACCAGGAGGATGACGTTGACGTCACGATTCTGCTCGACCTGGACAACGATCCCACGAACGACGATTTCCGGAGCGACGACGATCCCGGCAACATCATCCTGGAGCGCGATTTCATCGCCGAGGGGAGCTTTGACCAAAGAAACTTCGCCATTACCATCGACGTTCAGAAAATCCCGATTCGGCGGGACGGCCTGCCGTATTTCATTCGGGCCACGGTGGACGACGGGCTCAAGACGACGCACACCTATGCCGCCGGGCGGCTGTACGTCCTGGAACTCGTCGAGGGCTCCGCATCTTCCAACCGCCGCACGATCGATCTTGGCCAGATCGGGCGAACCCTGGCGGGCAATCGCTGGCTGGGTTTCAATCCGCTGGCCAACCTCGGCACCAAGATGATCTCCGCACGCGATCAAGACCGCGACGGCATCGGTGACTTCGCCGTCGTCGCCCAATACGGCAACCCCAACAACCGTGGCAACATCGGCGAAGTCTACCTCATCTACGGGCGACAGCTCCGTTTCGGCGGCGACATCAACATCAACAGCGTGGCCACGTCGATCCCAAGTACCAGCCGAAGTCGCATCCGCGGATCCGTCTACAGCCCGCACCCGGACTTCCTGCTGGCGAATGCCGGTGTGATAGACATTGGCTTAGGCGATGATCGGAGGATTGGTTTCGTCGAGGACCTGGCGGAACCCTACACGCTGGGCATTACCGATCTCGATTTCATCAGTAATCTGGGGACGCATCCCGCGTATGGGGAATGTGCGCCCCCCGCTGCTGGAATTTCTGAAATGATCGTGGGTCTGGCTCACAATGAATACCTGGCCACGACCCGCGACGATGACATGGGCGACGATCCCGATTGCGACGGCCCCGGATGTTTCCTGGCGTTCTGCTACCCGGACAATTTGTCGAACAACTACTCCACCGATTTCGATCCTGACCCAACCCTGTTTGTCCGATACGTCGAGGGAACCATCTTTGCCGCCCATGAAGAAAAGATGGGCACCGTGGCCGTGGTCTACGGTGAGAACAATATCCAACTAACCGATTTCTTTGAGGACGACGATGACGGCATCCCCTGCAACAACAACCTTGCGCCGACCCGAGAAGTTTTCTCCCTCACTTCCGCCGGCTCCGA
>JACZTW010000256.1 GCA_022573485.1 Planctomycetota bacterium | reverse complement strand
CCATGCTTGGGCTTCTATTTCGGCTGGATCTGGTGGTTGATCAGCGCCGTCCTGATGGTTCGCACAGGCCAAAAGGTCCACGGCGGGCGCGCGGCGTTTGCCGTCTTGACCATGCCGGTTCTCACGCTGGGTACGATCATCGGACTCTACACTTGGATGATGGTCTCGATGATGTCGGGCACGGGACCGTTCGCCATGGCGAACAGCACAGCCCCGACCGAGAAGATCCTCGTCGGCTTGTTGGATTACGCCGGCGAGCGAAACGAGCTTCCCGAACACGCTGTTCAGCTTGTTGTCGGCGGCTTTGTCACGGGCTTCGATCTGGTCGCCACGGGATCCGATACTTTCGAAGAGGATGTACCCGTAGCCGACACCAACTTGGACAAGTTCACAAAGCTGCCGTCGGAGGAAGAATCCAAAGCCGTCCAGGCTGCAATCGACGCCCTGCCGTCGGACACGATCGCTCATCGGTTGGGTGATTTCGTCTTCACGTATCACGGCATCGATCTCGCCAACGCCGATCCGGGTCTGTGGCTGGTCATCATGTCGCCCGACCCGGACGTCAACCCGGCGGGTGAATCCGCAACTGTGATCACGTTCAGCGGACCAGGGATGACTGCGACGTCAACCACAAGCAGCGGGGCCATGGTCGTCGCAGGCTTGGTGGACGGCACATCGTTGCCCATTCCGTTGGGTGGGTTTGCTCAGACCTTGCGAATGCAGAACATGCTGCGGGCGAAGTACAACTTGCCGCCGCTGCCCGATCCGGCGACAGTCACGCACGCCAAACCCGCCGTCGCCGGCAATCAGCCGCAAACCGGCGAGACGATTCCAGATCCGCCGGAGCCCGATGATACAAGCTCACCCGAAGAGGAGCACCCGTGAGGGCCTGGCGCTCGCCTATCCGCACGATTTCAGCGATCACGCGCCAAGTTATGTACATAGGGCAAGTGTCGTGCAGTCGTGCTGCGCGCACTCGCGCCGGGCTCTTTGACAATTCAGTAACCAGTAGTCGGTAGCCGTATCCGGCAAAGGACGTAAGTCGTTGGTGTGTCATGGCATTACCAAACGAAGCCACAGTTAGGCAATCTGGGCAAAATAGGCAAGACAATCCTACGGTCCTCGGTGATTCTTCGGGTGGCATGGGCAAGTACTCTTGCCCGTGAGGACCAGGATCGAATTCGCCACGGGCAAGGGTACTTGCCCATGCCACCCGATCGACCGAGCCCGCGCGAGAGACAATTCCTCACTTTTCACCGTTCTCCGACGCCGGAAAATGCCCATCCGCCGCAACGACGATGTCCGGCTTCGGCAGAACTGGAGGGGTGAACGTCGCGGGTGTCCACCCCGCTTCCTCAGCCGCCTCGACCAATGCGTCGATCAATCGCTGTGGAATGTCATGCTTCAATACAGAGCGCGTCTGAATCTCATTCAATTCACATACAACTCGCGGAATACCATCTAAAAGAAAGTACCCTGATTGGCTTGCGATTCCGACAACTCCAGGAAACGGAACTTTCGTTGCCAGCCGGAGTTGCACGAGCGGAGCTTTGTAGAACGCCGGCCGATGGAGGTGAACGACCAGAACTCCCGTCAAGGTTCCTATCGTAACCTCGCGCGCAACCTCCGGCCCAAGCCCAAGAACTCCTCTCGATTGGCCGCCGACGGGAACGTACTGCGAGATGGTATATTGCTCCTCTCGCGCAATCGTGCTGGAGAACCGCCAGACCGGCAAATGATGCCAGGCGAGGAAGGCAGCACCCACAGAAACCAAGAAAGCCGCAAGGTATGCCATTTGTCTCGTGCGAGATCCGAGAAACTCGGCAAAGCGCTGAACGCGGCCTAGTTGCCTGAGAGCCGTGTCAACGGGCGCTCCACATTCCGAACAGCGCTCTGACGGCGACTGCGCGATACAATAACCGCACTTCACACACAGCGTCCCATCCTGCTCTACAAGCACGGACACGAAGTTCACATACATGAATCGAACCAGCAGAAACGACAGGCCTACTACGGCTCCAGCAACAAGACACCCCAAGACCTGCACTAAGTGCTGCCACCACGGCCTGAGCAGCATGGATCCTGGAAACAGAAAAAACTGACTGATTGAACCAGGAACGCCGATGCACGAACCCAGGACTTGGCCGCACAGAAATGTAGGCAACTTGTGTTGACAGGAGCGGGCCAAAGAGCAGGCCACGATTACCGGAGGCACCAGGATGCCGCAGAACATGATGATCGACATTATTGCACCAAATCCCCACATGCCCTGCGCGAAGATCAACCAGATCGCCAGCCAGGGACCAACCCGTCCGAGGAGAACAGGGATGCAACCGAACGTGATTCCGTAGAACGCGCAGAGAATCATCAATCCCGTGTGCTTGTGCGGGGGGCGGACGTAGACTCTCAAGGCGGGCATGCGCGCAAACCTCCGACGGCACTAGGACGCGCCACACATAATGGCTCGCCAAATACCAACGAGCCATTATAATCCCGTTGACCGATTGGAGTCCACTGCTGCATTACCAGCAACTGACAACTGATGACTTCTTTACTCGACGACCTCAACGACGCCCAACTCGAGGCAGTGACCACCACGGATGGTCCGCTGCTGGTGCTGGCCGGTGCGGGCAGCGGCAAGACCCGCGTGATCACCCGCCGAGCGGCGTACCTGGCCAACACAGTCACGCAGCCGCGACACATACTGGCCATTACGTTTACCAACAAAGCCGCCGGCGAAATGCGCGAGCGTATGGAAGCGCTCGGCTTCGGGCGCGAGATGATGGTGTGTACTTTTCACTCGCTGGGCGCGCGGCTGCTGCGGTGGTATGCGCCGCAGGCGGGGCTGAAGCCGAATTTCACGATCTTCGACGAATCCGACCGCCGCAGCGTGGTCAAACAGGCCATTGCCGACGCCGGCCTGTCCACCACCAACTGGGTGCCCGCCAAAGTCCAGGCCGACATCAGCGATGCCAAGACCCGCCTGCTCACGCCCGAACAGTACGCCGCCGAGGCTGGCGGCCTGAGCTTCACGGAACAGACCATCGCCCGCGTCTATCGGATCTACCAGCAATTACTGGAACAGCAGCAGGCGGTCGATTTCGATGACCTGCTGCTCAAGACGGCCTTCCTGCTCGGCAACCATCCGGACCTCCGCGCACACCTCGAAGACCGCTTCCGATACGTTTTGATCGACGAATACCAAGACACCAACCACACGCAATACATGATCGCCCGCGGCCTGACGTTGAAAAACGAGAACATCTGCGCCACCGGCGACCCGGACCAGTCGATTTATGCTTGGCGCGGCGCCAGCATCCGCAACATCCTGGAATTCGAGCACGACTTTCCCACCGCCAAGGTGGTGCGGCTCGAGCAAAACTACCGCTCGACCAAACACATCCTGTCGGCTGCGGGCTCGCTGATCCAGTCAAACACACAGCGAAAGAAAAAGGACCTGTGGACGGAGAACGATCTCGGCGCGGCTGTTCGCGTCGTCGAGCGCGAGGAGCCGGCAGATGAAGCCGACTTCCTCGTGGAAGAAATCAAGGCCCACGTTCAATCGGGCGGCTCGCTGAACGAGATTGCCATTTTCTACCGCACGAACGCATTGACCCGCATCATCGAAGAGGCTTTCCTGCGGGCCGGCATCAGTTACCAAATCGCCCGGGGCACAGAATTCTACAATCGCAAGGAAATCAAGGACCTGCTGGGCTATCTGCGTCTGCTGGTCAATCCAGCCGACGGCATTGCCTTGCGACGCTCGATCAACACGCCGGCGCGCGGCATCGGCAAGACCTCACTCGAACGGCTGACGCGCTATGCCGAAGCGAACGAAATCACGACGTTTGAAGCGGCTGACCGGGCCGACCAAATCCCGGAACTCAAACGCGCCGCCGGCAGAATCAGCGTGTTCATCCAACTGATGCGTGAGCTTCAGCCGCTGGCCGACGGGCCGGCTCACGTCGCTGTGGAACAAGTCTTCGCGGGCTCCGGGCTGGCAAAGGAACTCGACGGTCCCGATCCGCGCAACATTGAGGCCGTGGAAAACGTCGACGAACTGATCTCCGCCGCCGCCGACTTCATGAAGTCCAATCCCGAAGGGACGCTGGCTGAGTGGCTTCAGCAAGTGAGTTTGGTCAGCGACGTGGACGCGGTCGATACGGACGCCGGCGTGGTCACGCTCATGACGCTCCATGCCGCCAAGGGTTTGGAATTCCCCAAGGTCTACATCATCGCTGTCGAGGACGGCCTGCTGCCGCACGCCGGCTACAGGGATGAGCCGGCACAAATCGAGGAAGAGCGGCGTTTGTGCTTCGTGGGCATGACGCGCGCCCAGCAACAACTCACGCTCAGCTATGCACAATGGCGCACGATTCGCGGGATGAATACGCGCACGACGGCTTCGCAGTTCCTGGCAGAACTGCCCAGCGAGGAAATCGAGTGGGACTTGCAGCAAGAGGAGGAATCGTTCCGCGACAAAGCCGACTTCCAGCGCCCGGGCCAGGGCGACTACCGCGAGTGGAAGAACGGCATGTACTTGCGCCACCCACAGTTCGGCTTGGGTCGGTTGTTGTGGAAAGAGGCCAGCGGCAAGTTGACGCGGGCCGGCGTGCGCTTCACGTCGTACGGCGAAAAGACGCTGATCCTCGAATATGCGAAGATGACGCCGCTCGACGTGGATGAGTGTCAGTTGTGAAGAAGTAGGTAGTAATTAGTAAGCAGTAAGCAGTAAGCAGTAAGCAGTAAGCAGTAAGCAGTAAGCAGTAATTGGCGGGGTGCCACTGGCGGCTTGTCCGCCAGTGCTGTAGCGGTCGACCTCCGTGTCGACCGAAGCTCCAGAGCACGAGTGACGGTCGGCAGAGGCGCCGACCACTACTTGAGCATGCAGGCAACAGCCGCTTGGGCATTGCAAGGTGTCGTTAATGGCACGGAAGAATCAATTGATCGCACTTGATGTTGGCGCGCTGGCGAATCGGAAGCTGGGCAAGTATGGATTGACGCGCGCCCAACTGAACCGCCTGGCCCCGCGAGTCAAGCGGATCGTCACGCGCATCGAGCGGGAGCGGGCTGGCGGCGGGCATCGCTACCGGGATCTGCCGCACGATCGGCTGATGCGACAGGCTGTGGAGGAGTTCGCCAAAGCGCTGCGCCCCAAAACACAGAATCTGGTCGTGCTGGGCATCGGGGGATCGGCCCTGGGCGCGATCGCCCTGCACGAAGCGCTGAATCATCCGCAATACAACCTCCTGAGCCGTCGCAAGCGCGGCGGGCCGCGCCTTTTCGTCATGGACAATGTCGATCCCGCGCACTTCGCCGGAATGCTCGATGTCGTCAAAGACGATTTGCCCGGCACGTTGTTCAACGTCGTCACCAAGTCGGGTGAGACGACCGAGTGCCTGAGCCAGTTTCTCGTCATCCGCAACTTGCTGGCCCGCCGGTTAGGCCGCGAAGCGGCCAGGCGGCGTATCGTCATCACCACGGATTCGCATTCGGGCACCATGCGTTCGATCGCCGACCGCGAGGGGTTTCCTTCGCTGTCCGTGCCGGACGGCGTCGGCGG
>JACZTW010000019.1 GCA_022573485.1 Planctomycetota bacterium | reverse complement strand
CATGGCGCGGCCTCGAACTTATCGAGCGCAGCACCCAATGGGCCCTCCGGGATTCCGGCTTCGCTGTGCGGAAGGGCGCCCGAGAGAGTTTCGAGAGGGCAACCAAATTGGAGGGCGAGCGATGTCGCGATGGCGGCTTCCCGCGCGGCTATATTGAGCCCGGTTCCGATCTTGCCGCCGTCGATGGATTGAAGTCTTCTGTGCTGGTCAAGTTGCAAGAGCTTTCGATTGGCGGCGAGAAGAAGGCACCCGTGCGAAAGATTCGGTTCTCAGAACTCCTGAATCGTCCTATTCAGAATCAAGATGATCTCAAGGCCGCTTTGAAACTGATCGAAGAGACGCTCCAGAAGTGCATCGACTGAATCCGCTGGTGCGTGGGGATGGCGGCGCCGATCGCCGAGGCCTCCTCGCGAATGGTGCGCTCGATCGCGGACGTGTCCAACTCGGCATGGCCCGCGTAATCCGGCACCACGACCGCGTGAACGGACTCGCCAATGCCGTCCGCGAGCGGCACGCCGACCACGCACATTTCCTGGACGTACGGCAGGTTCTTGTACCGGGCTTCCACTTCGTCCGGGTAGACGTTCTTGCCCGCTTCGGTGACAATCATGTCTTTGACGCGGCCGGTGATGTAGTAGTAACCGTCGCCGTCGCGCCGGCACAGGTCGCCGGTGCGGAACCAGCCGTCGCGCATCACTTCGGCCGTCGCTTCGGCGTTGTCCAGATAGCCCCGCATCACCACCGGGCCGCGGACCCACAACTCGCCGATGCCTTCGTTGTTGGCGTTGCGAATCTCGAGATCGATTCCCGGCAGCGGCGGGCCGGTCGAGCCGGGTTTGCCACGCCCCGGCGGGCTCACTGTCAGCACCGGCGATGTTTCGGTCAGCCCGTAGCCCTCGCACACTTCAAAACCCATCCGCGTGAACCCGGCGAACAACTCCGGATCAAGGGCAGAGCCGCCCGATATGAACATGCGCAACTGCCCGCCGAACTGCTGATGCACACGGCCGAACAATCTCCGGGCCAGCACGCCGCCCGAAAGCTTCGCCAAAATGCCGAGTGTGCGGAACGTCGCGCGCGTCAGCAGGCCTGATTCCCGAACGCGGCGCTGAATGGCATCGTGAAAGAGCTTCAGCAGCCGCGGCACAGCCAACATGTGCGTGGGATGCACCGCCTGCATGGTGGCCAGCACCTCCGGCGCCTTGAGCGTCTCCACGTAAGTCACCGTTGCGCCGATGCAGATGGGCAAGAGAAAGCCACCTGTGAACTCGAAGGCGTGATACAGCGGCAGGACGGAAATGAAGCTGTCTTCCGACTTCAGCGGATGCACGTCCAGCAGCCCGCAGGCGTCGGCCAGCAAATTCGTGTGGGTCAGCGGCACAGCTTTGGGCGCCACCGTCGTCCCGGAAGTGAACAGGATGGAGGCGATGCGCTCGGCATCCTGCGCTGCGGGAGGCGGACCTTCGTCGCGCGAACCGCCGGGCGGCGGAACCAGTTGCGCCCCGATCTCTATGACAACCGCTGCACCTGCGGTGGATCGGCCGGCAGAGGCCGTAGCCGGCGCCAGCGCCCGCGCATCCGAGATCGCTTCACACGTGCTGTGGTCGACGAAGATGACCTTGGCCTTCGCGAAGCGTGCGCAGGCGAGGATTTCATCGGGCGGGAGCTGCGGGTCCAGCGGCACGGCGGTCAGCCCCGAGCGCTGAACCGCCAAATACAACACGCCCCACTCCGGGCAGCTCTCCGCACAAAGGGCGACCCGATCGCCGGGACGCAGTTTGAGTTCGTGCAGGCGCCGTGCCACCGCAACCGTGGCGGCGAGCGCTTCGGCGTAGGTGTAGCGGACCCATCGACCTTCGCGACACATTTGCAGCATGATTTTGCTTCCGCAAATGTGCGCCACACGCTCGAAAACCTCGAAGATCGTCCGGCCCTCGGCACGCGCGGAGCGGATCTCTCGATCATCCACACGCACCGCATTCGGCTGGACGCTCTTGCCGCCGCCCAGGACGAACTTTCGCAGGCCGGGGATGTGGCGATTGATGAGGTAGTCCGGCCAGTCGATCTTCTCGACATCAAACGGAAACTCAGCCCGATCATCCGGGTGCAGCGATTCCGCCAGCGCCCGCAGATTGTGGTCCGCAAAGCGACAGTCGAGATGCGTGTACGGCAAGTAGATGCTCGCGAAGTAGAGTACTTGCTCGATTTGCGCGAGGATGGTCCCAATCCGGCGCCGGCGCTCGGGCGCCAGACCGAAGAATTCCAGGCCGGCGCGAATTTTCTCCAGCCGCGCCGCCTTGCGGCGCCATTTGCGCTCAAACGACTCGCGATCCACCAAGCGGAATTCGCCGGCCTTGATCGGGCGGTCCGCGTCATCCAGCATGGGTCGGAGGCGAAAACTCTCACCCAAACAGCGGGCCAGTTCAGCGATCATCAAAGGATTCGTATGACTGGAAGCCACTTGGTACACGCGAACGCCCGGACCGTCCTCCGGCGAAGGCAGCGCGGCGATCATGGCGTTGGCCACGTAATCGACGGGAATGAGATCGATTGGAATGCTCGAGTCGGCGGGGAACTCGCCCAACTTGCCGCGGCCAAAAGCCATGATCATCGGGTCAGCCATGCGCAAGCCGTCGATCCAACCGGGCACCGGTTCCTCGTAACTGCCCTCGATGATGGCAGGACGCAGCAGCACCAGCGGCACTTTCCCGTGCGCCCGCACCACGAGCTGCTCTCCAAGCCATTTTGTGAACGTATAAGTGTCGTTCCAATCGTACCCGCGAGCCAATTCCATGCCGGCATCGATCAACTTACGGCGAAGCGCCTCGCCATCGAGACCGGGCTCCTGCTTGATCCGCCGACAGATTTCCTCCATGCGGCTGATGGCCTCGTCAATGTCGATGCCGTTCCGCCGCGGCGGACCCGCCACTTCTTCGCGTATTTCGCCGGTGCGATGCCCACTGACGTAACAGGTCGAAACCTGCATGAAGGGAATGTTGCCGGCGTCCTTAGCCAGCCCCAACAGGCGGGTCGGGCCGAGAGCGTTGAGACTCAGCGCGATATCGAGACGTTCATCGAAGGTCACGGCCGCGGCGCTGTTGACGATGACGTCCACATCGCGGGTGAGCGCCGTGTAATCCTTCTTCGACAGGCCCAATCGATCGCGGGTCAGGTCGCCACTGACCACGCCGATTTTCTCGCGGCACAATTCCGGGAAGCGCGGACCGAGCAGCGCGCCGAGTCGCTCAAAAACGGACGACGTCAGAATCTCGCTGGCCACACGGTCTTCGGCGGACAGACCGTCGGCTCGACCTCGAACCAGCAGAGTGATCTTCCCGATTTGCGGGACGCTGCGCAGGAGCTTTTCGATGAAGACCTTGCCCAGTAGGCCGGTCGCTCCAGTGACCAACACGTGCCGCCCAGCCAGACGGTCGGCGATTCGTGGAACAGCCGGTCCGCGGCGGCGGAGCCGATCCGCCGCCGGCGGAGCACGGAGGCCAACCCCTGCGCGCCTCTTCCCAGTCTTTCGTTTTGCCGACTTACTCATGAAGTTAGTCTTCAGCTCTCAGTTCTCTTCACGCTTCACGCTTCACGCCTCACTTCCTATTGCCGCACGCGTCCTCATACAGCCGCGCGACCGCGTCGCGCGTACTTCGAGCGAGTTCCGCGGTCGTTTGGCGGGCGACCTCGTCGGCCGGAATCGGCCGGCCGATGGACACTTGCACGGCACCGGAAGTGACGCGGAGAATACGAGCTCGGTGGATGTCCCGCGAACCCACGATGGCGAGTGGCACGACACTCATTCCGGTGCGCTGACAGACATTCATCGAGCCGTGCTTGAAGGGCTTAATGGCATCGTCATCGATCCGCGTGCCTTCCGCAAACACGAGCAGCGACATCGGCTTCTTTTCCAGCCGCACGGCCATGCGGTCAATTGATTGCTTGGCCTTGCGGGGGCTGGAGCGATCGATGGGCACGAAACCGTGCATTTTCATGCACCAGCCGAGAACGGGGATCCGGAAGAGGCTATGCTTGACCATGAAGCGGGCTCGGCCTTGCAGCGCCGCGGCCATGATGGGGATATCGATGGCGCTTTTGTGGTTGGCGATGAAAAAATAGTGCTCATTCTCCGATAGCTGGTCGGCGCCCTCGATCGTCAAGCGCGCGCCTGCCGCCTTCAAAACACCCCATCCCCAAACATGGAAAAAGGGCGCCCAGACCTCCCGCGCAGGAAAGATGAGCCCCAAAACCAATGAGGGAATCCCATATAACAGTGTCAGCAGAACGGTTGCTGTAAACGTCCAATACGCCCGAAACATGTGCCCCGAGTTTCTCTAGTCCTCAGTCCTCAGTCCTCAGTCCTCAGTCTGTTCGGGTTCAACTGATAATGCGGATAACCCGATGTAAGTGAGAGTAGCAGATTACGAACGGGGAACGAAGTTTGCAAGGAGGCAGGCTTCGGGCCGGCCTGCATGGCCCGCCAGAGGGGTTCCGGGCGGGCCTCCGCCTACAGTCGTCGTTGACTTTCCGGACACGCTTCGGCTATCCTGTTAAATGAGGGAATTTATCCCGCGAGGCTGGGCCTCTGCGAGATAATCTGGTCACCATTGTCACAATTCGCTTGCCAAGATGGAGAGACAAAATGAAACGCTACGATCATATGAGAACATTTAGGATCACCGCCGTTGTCGCCCTGTGCGTTGTCGGCGGAGTGTTCGCCGGTGGGTTGGCGTGCAGCTCTTCGAGCCAAGACGGCGCGGACCAGCCAAAAGAAGGTGAATCTGCCCGGGCTTCCGCGGATCTGGTGGCGCAGGTCAACGCAATCCTGCAACTGAGATCGAGCGACGTGGTCACACTGCTCATCGACGAAACGTCGGGCGCCGCAGGGACGGTGAATCTCCCCATCGCCGGCGAGCAATATACATTGGATTTGCACCCGCACTCCGTTCGAGCGGCCAACTATCAAGTGAAGGTACAGTTGGCGGACGGCTCGCTGGTCGATGCCGAGCCGGGACCGGTTCGCACGTTGCGCGGGATCGTCGTCGGGGTCGAGGGCAGCGCGGTGGCGGCCAGCATCGAAGAAGATGGTCTGCACGCCCGCATCTTCCTTTCCGACGACGAGCAGTATTGGGTCGAGCCGCTGGCCTCGCGCGTTCCGCAGGCCGGACCGAACCACTACGTGATCTACAACAACGATGACATCATCGCCCCCGAAAAGGCCTGCGGGCTGGATCAACTGCCGGACGCGCTGGGAAATCGCGGCGTGCTGGGGACCGTGCGACAGACCAGAGCCGGCGCCTGCGGCACGGGCCTGTGCGTAGCGGAACTCGCCGTCGACGCCGACTTCGAGTACTACGAAGCCCATGGCAGCAGCGTGGCCGTCGTGGAGAGCCAAATCAATCTCGTCATCAACGCGGTCAACTTACAGTATGATCGAGACGTCGATATCACGCACGCGCTCACCACGATCATCGTGCGCGCCTCCGAACCGGACCCCTATACTTTCAGCGACGCCGTACAACTGATCTACCAGTTCCGAGACCACTGGCAGAGCAACCACTCCGACGTTCAGCGCGATCTGGCCCAGCTTTTCACGGGCCGGCAGCTCAACAGTTCGACAATCGGCGTGGCCTGGCTGAACGCCGTCTGCGGCAGCTACGCTTACAGCCTCGTGCAGTCCGATTTCAATGGCAATTTGGGTTGCGCTACCGACCTGTCGGCCCACGAATTCGGCCACAACTGGGGCGCCGATCATTGCTCGTGCAGCAACAACACGATGAATTCATACATTACTTGCGCGAATCTGTTCCACGGCACGTTCACGATTCCCGAGATCATGGCATTTCGGGACTCGCGCACTTGCTTGGACGGCGAAACTGCATGCTCATCGGATTCCGAATGCGACGACGCCGATATCTGCAACGGCGCCGAAACGTGCGACCTCGGCACCGGCCAATGCGTCTCCGGCACGCCGTTGACTTGTAACGACGGTTTCGCTTGCACCACGGATTCGTGCGATCCCACTACGGGCTGCCAATCTACGGCGATCGATTGCGACGATGGCAACGCCTGCAACGGGCTTGAGACCTGTGACGCGGCGACGGGCCAATGTGTGCCTGGAGATCCGGATACCGAATGCTGTGGCAACGGGATCTGCGAGTCCGGCGAAGACTGCGCATCTTGTCCTGCTGACTGCTCCAGCGGCAGCGGTGCAAGCTGCGGCAACGGCATCTGCGAAGCCGGAGACGGCGAAGACTGCGTGTCATGCCCAAGCGACTGCAACGGCAAGCAGAACGGCCACCCGAACGGTCGGTTCTGCTGTGGCGACGGCGATGGCCAGAATCCGGTTGCGTGCAGTGACTCGCGCTGTTCCACGGGAGGCTACGAATGCACCCACGTCCCTGCGATGGGGTCATGCTGTGGTGACGGTCCGTGCGAAGGCAGTGAAGACGGCTTCAACTGCGAGATCGACTGTGGCCCGCCGCCGGTTTGCAACGATGGTACGTGTGATCCTGGTGAGGATCAGTGCAATTGCGCAGCGGATTGTGGTACGCCTTCGAGCGAGGTTTGCACCAACGGCGTAGACGACGACTGCGACGGCGCGGTCGATTGCGACGATAGTGATTGCTCGGGCGATCCGGCGTGTTCTTCGTGCGGCGGTAACCGCAGCGCCTGCACCAGCAACAGCGATTGCTGCTCGAACAACTGTAAGAGCGGCACCTGCCGCGGCAATTGAGCTGCGGAATACATGACGTGAATAAATGGGCGGGGTCGGCTACTACCGACTCCGCCCTTTCTTATGCACACAAGACGTAAGACGGCCCATATCTCCCCTCAGCACTCAGTGATCCGCAGAACCCCGGGCATGCCCGGGGCTAAATAGCTCAGGCGAAGTCGGCGAGCATATTTGTGGGCCCGACGCCGCCGCCGAGGCTGGGGGCGGTGCGGATGGCGGCGGTGACGAATTGCTTGGCGCCTCGCACGGCGCCTACCAGCGGTTCGCCGCGCGCCAGGCGGGCGGTGATGGCAGCGGACAGCACGCAGCCCGTGCCGTGCGTGTTGGTGCTGTCGATGCGCTCGGCGGTGAACTCATGGAACTCTCCGCCGGACCACAGCAGGTCCAGCGCCGGCCCCGTAGCGTGCCCGCCTTTGATCAAAACATTCTTCGGGCCTAGTTCGGCGACCGCGCGAGCGGCGTGTTCCATCGTGGCGCGGTCGGCCACCTCGATTCCAGTGAGCGCGGCGGCTTCGGGGAGGTTGGGCGTGACGCAGAAAGCGTGTGGCAGGAGCCTGCTCTTCAGCGATTCGACGGCGTCCTCATCGAGCAGCACGGCGCCGTGCTTGCTGATCATTACGGGATCGACAACCAATGGAAAGTCGAATTCCGCCGCCCGCTCCGCCAGGGCGTTGATGATCACTGCACTGCCCAGGGCGCCGGTCTTGGCGGCCTGCGGCGGGATGTCACTCAGCACCGCGTCGAGTTGCGCGATGACGAACGCAGGATCGATATGACGCACGGCGGAGACCGATTGTGTATTCTGGACGGTGAGCAGCGTGACGACGCTCATGCCGTAGACGCCGTGTTGATGAAACGTCTTGAGGTCGGCCTGCATGCCCGCCCCGCCGGACGGATCAGAGCCAGCAATCGTCAAAGCTACCGGAGTCATGGTTGTATCTCGACCAGCGGTTCGCGGATCACCCGGATCATCAGCCAGAGCACTCTTGTTGTCAATCGGGCAGGAACGTGAAGCGTCGCTCGTGACGCGTGAAGCGGGACGCGAAGAGGCAAGCCGATGGCCTGCCGTTGCGGACTCGCCGATTCTTGACTTTGGCGGAGCGCGCGAGATAGGCTTCACATCGCTGGACGCTGCTGACGTGAAACAGGAAGAGATGGTACTGAGTGGGCATGGAACGATACGAGTTCGGGATCATTGGCGGCGGGATCGTCGGCCTGTCGACGGCCTTGGCGCTGACCGGGCGCGGCTGTCGTTCGCTGGTGGTCGTCGAGGCGGAAGGTACGCTGGCCGCCCATCAGAGCGGGCGGAACAGCGGCGTGATCCACTCCGGGCTGTATTACACGCCCGGCTCCGAAAAGGCCAGAAACTGCACGACGGGCCGGGAAGAATTGTACCGTTTCTGCGCGGAGCACGGGATCCCGCACCGCCGCTGCGGCAAGATCGTCGCTGCGGTCGATGAGCGGGAACTGCCCGCGCTGGATCGTCTTCAGAAGACCGGCGAAGCGAACGGGCTGGTCGGCCTGCGGATGCTCTCACGGGAGGAGCTCCGCGAACGCGAACCGCACGTTCGCGCCGTGGCGGCATTGCTCGTGCCAGACACGGGCGTCGTCGATTTCGCCGAAGTGACCCGCTCATTCGCGAGAATCGCGACGGAGGGCGGCGCCCGAATCCGAACCGGGTTCGAGGTGCGGCGTGTTCACCAATATCGAAGTCAGATTGTCCTCGCCAGCCGGCACGAGGAAGTCGCCTGCCGCTTCGTGATCAACTGCGGCGGGCTGCAAGCGGACAGAGTCGCACGCATGTGCGGCCTCAATCCGGACGTGCGGATCATTCCGTTTCGCGGCGAGTTTCACGAAGTGCGACCGGCACGCGCGCACTTGGTGAAGCACTTGATCTATCCAGTGCCCGATCCGCAGATGCCGTTCCTTGGCGTTCACTTCACGCGTGGGATCGACGGGCGGGTCCTGGCAGGCCCGAACGCCATGCTCGCCTTCGGGCGGAAGAGCTACCGTCGCGCAAGTATCTCTCTCCGCGACACCTCAGAGATGTTGGCGTACGCGGGATTCTGGCGGATGGCCCGGAAGCACTGGCGTACGGGTCTGAGCGAGTGTTATCGGACGTTGAGCAAGCGTGCCCTCAGCCGGGCACTCCGGCGAATGATCCCGGATCTGAGCAAGGAGGACCTGCAACCCACCCAAGCCGGTATCCGTGCCCAGGCGGTCGGACAAGACGGTCGGCTGATCGATTATTTTCGGACTGTGCGGGCTGAACGAATGATCCATGTCCTCAACGCCCCGTCGCCCGCGGCGACAGCCTCCCTCGCCCTGGGGCGTCAAATCGCCGAATGGGCAGCAAATGCCGCAGGATGATAGCCCTTAGCAGCGGCCCCCCGTCGGGAACGACCGGCCTTTCCACGAGATTGGATCCCAAACGAGGAGATTAGTTGAATTCGTATCAATTCTGTACTATATTACATCGATGTAGAGAGTAGGTTGAATTGCAGGTGGGCTTGTCCATGCTCTCGTTGACTCGCAAGGCTGATTATGCACTCGTCGGACTGGTCGATCTGGCCCGGCGAGCGCCCGAAAAAGCCAGTGCCCGCCAACTGGCCGAGAGCTCCAAGGTGCCTTTGCCCATGCTGATGAACATCCTGAAAGAGCTCGTGGCCGGCGGCATCGTTGTTTCCACGCGCGGGATGAACGGTGGGTATCGCCTGGCCAAAGACCCCGGTGAGATCACGCTTCGGGAACTCATCCAGACAATTGAGGGACCGATCAATCTCACGATTTGCTGCGCCGAATCGAGCGAGATCAACCAAGATGAGCAGTGCGACCTGTCGGGTTCGTGCCCGACCGAGGCGCCGATCCACAAGGTCAACGAGATCTTTCGCAGTTTTCTCGGCCGGGTCACGTTGGCCCACTTATTGACCGACGACGTGCCGATCACGATCGGCCTCACTGAGGTAATGAACAAAATCGCACCGCAGCCGGCCATGTCATCCGGCTAGCCGAAGGCGGACGTTGAGAATGAAGATGATTCGCTAAAAGGAGTACAGATTCAAATGGCCATCGAACTAACTGAAAGAGCAGCCCAGGAAGTGAAGACGATCTTTGAGCAGAACAGTCTGCCCGCCGAGAAGTCGTATCTGCGCTTGGGCGTCAAGGGCGGCGGCTGCAGCGGGTTCAGCTATGCGCTGGATCTCACCGAGACCAAGAACGACACCGACGAAGAGTGGGAAATCCACGGCGTCAAGGTCATCTGCGATCCTAAGAGCTACGTCTATCTCAACGGCGTGTCGGTCGATTTCAAAGACGAAGTGATGGGCCGCGGGTTCGTATTCAATAATCCCAACGCCACCAGCTCGTGCGGCTGCGGAAGCAGTTTCTCGGCCTGACCGACGACGTCGGCGGCTGGGTTTTTGGTGATATGAAGAAGGAGTCTTGAGATATGTCTGTGGTGACGGATCCCATCGAGTCGTGGGCCAATCAGGAATACAAATACGGTTTCACGACCGACATCGAAACGGACAGCGCCCCGCCGGGATTGAGCGAGGACATCGTCCGATTCATTTCTGCCAAGAAGAATGAGCCCGAATGGCTGCTCGAATGGCGGCTGAAGGCGTACCGGCACTGGCTGACCATGACCGAGCCGACCTGGCAAAACGTCAAGTTCGATCCGATCGACTACCAGAGCATCATCTACTACTCCGCGCCCAAGCAAGACAAGGATCGCCCCAAGAGTCTGGACGAGGTCGATCCCAAGCTGCTGGAGACCTACGAGAAGCTGGGCATTCCGCTTCAGGAGCGGGCTGCTCTGGCGGGCGTGGCTGTGGACGCTGTATTCGATAGTGTCTCCGTAGCCACAACCTACAAAGCCAAGCTCGGCGAAATAGGCATCATCTTCTGCCCGTTCTCGGAAGCGGTGCTGGAGCATCCAGAGTTGGTCAAGAAGTATCTCGGCTCGGTCGTGCCGTACTCGGACAACTTTTTCGCCACACTGAATTCCGCCGTGTTCAGCGACGGCTCGTTTGTGTACATCCCCAAAGGCGTGCGTTGCCCGATGGAGCTGTCCACTTACTTCCGAATCAACGCTGCATCTACCGGGCAATTCGAGCGCACGCTGATCATTGCCGAGGAGGGCAGCCAGGTCAGCTATCTCGAAGGCTGCACCGCGCCGATGCGGGACGAGAACCAGCTTCACGCCGCCGTCGTCGAACTGGTGGCAATGGACGATGCGACGATCAAGTACTCGACCGTCCAGAACTGGTACCCGGGCGACAAGAACGGCAAGGGCGGCATTTACAACTTTGTAACCAAGCGCGGCAAGTGTCAGGGCAGAAATTCGCATATTTCCTGGACGCAGGTCGAGACCGGCTCTGCCATCACTTGGAAGTATCCGAGCTGCATTTTGCTCGGCGACAATTCAGTCGGCGAATTCTATTCGATTGCCCTGGTCAACAACTACCAGCAGGCCGACACTGGCACCAAGATGATCCACATCGGCAAGAACACGCGCAGCACGATCGTGTCCAAGGGCATCTCCGCCGGCCACGGGCAGAACACGTATCGCGGGCTGGTGCGGATCAACAAAGGTGCTGAAAACGCCCGCAACTATACGCAGTGCGATTCCATGCTCATCGGCGAACAATGCGGGGCGCACACGTTTCCTTACATCGAAGTCAAGAACAGCACGGCCCACATGGAACACGAAGCCTCGACCTCCAAGATCGGGGAAGATCAATTGTTTTACTGCAATCAGCGCGGCATCGTCCTGGAAGACGCCGTGAACATGATCGTCAACGGATTCTGCAAGGAAGTCTTCCGCGAATTGCCCATGGAATTCGCGGTGGAAGCACAGAAACTACTGGAAGTCAGTTTGGAAGGCAGCGTCGGATAGAAAGAAACCAACGAGCCGCGGGCGGAATGAAATCCCGACTCGTCGGGAGCCCGCGCGGACGTCCACAATGCGAGGCGTTCTCACAGTTCGAAAATCCGCGCAAGCGGAAGCTTGCGGCTCGTTAAGAACTCGTACGGAGCAGTATACTGATGTTAGTTATTCGTAATTTGCACGCGTCGATCGAAGGACTGGAGATTCTCAAAGGCATTGATCTGGAGGTCAACGCCGGTGAGGTTCACGCCATCATGGGTCCGAACGGCTCCGGTAAGAGCACGCTTGCCCAGGTGCTCGCCGGGCGTGAAGCCTATGAAGTGACCGCCGGCGAAGTGTTGTATCAAGGCAAGGATCTGCTCGATCTGGCACCGGATGTGCGCGCTTGCGAGGGCATTTTCGTCGCGTTTCAGTATCCGGTCGAGATTCCCGGCGTCAGCACGCAGTATTTCCTCAAGACCGCCCTGAACGCCATCCGCAAGCATCGCGGCCAGGATGAAATCGACGTCGTGGATTTCCTGGCGCTGGTCAAGGATAAGTTGAAGCTCGTGGACATGGACGAACGACTCTTGAATCGGGCCATCAACGAGGGTTTCTCCGGCGGCGAGAAAAAGCGCAACGAGATTTTCCAAATGGCGGTGCTCGAGCCCAAGCTCGCCATTCTGGACGAGACCGATTCAGGCCTGGATATCGACGCGCTGAAAATCGTCGCCGCCGGTGTGAATCAACAGCGCAGCCCCGACCGGGCGATCGTGATCGTGACACACTACCAACGGCTATTGAACTATATTGTGCCGGATTTCGTGCATGTGCTGGTCGACGGTCGAATCGTCAAGTCCGGCGGCAAGGAATTGGCATTGGAACTCGAGGAAAACGGCTACGCCGCCTTCGAAAAGCAACCGGCGATCGCGGCTGGGTGAGCGAACGGTCTTTTCGACGCGATCGCTCCGTTCGAGGGTTCGCGCAGGCTCCCGACGAGTCGGGATTTCATTCCGCCTGCGGCTCCTTGAGTCTTTGCGGGAGATTGATATCAACTATGGTTGAAGTGCAAGATACTCAAGACGTTTATACGGCCGAGTTTCAGCGACGAGAAAAGGACTTCTCCAGCGGCGGCGGTGCGTGGTTGCTGCCCATCCGCAAGGCCGCGATGGCCCGCTTCGCCGAACTCGGATTCCCGACCAAGAGACATGAGAACTGGCTCTATACCAATGTCGCCCCCATCGCTCAGACGGCGTTCCAGCCGGCGGAGGATCGCGACGCAGAGGTCATCGCCAGCGAAGTGGCTGAACACGTCTTCGACTCCGATTGCTGCCGCTTGGTTTTTGTCAACGGCCGGTTCTCGTCTCGCCATTCCGCCGTGCAAGGTCTGCCCGAGGGCGTCAAGGTATGCAGCCTGGCAGCCGCCATGCGAACCGATTCCAAACGCCTCGAGCCGCACCTGGCGCGCCACGCCAATGATCAAGACAATGCCTTCGCAGCACTGAACACCGCCCTCATGACCGACGGCGCGTTCGTGCACATTCCCAAGGGCGTGGTCGTCGAACGGCCGATTCACTTGCTGTTCCTGGCCGTCGGCGGCGAACAGCCGGAGGTCACGCATCCGCGAAACTTGATCGTCGCTGAGACCAACAGCCAGGCGACGATTGTGGAGACCTATGCCGGCGTCGGCGGAGGCGAAGCCTATCTCACCAACGCCGTCACCGAGGTGGTCGCCAACGAGAACGCCACGCTGGTTCTCTACAAGATCGAACGCGAGTGCGAACAGGCTTTCCACGTCGCCACCACGCACTTCCACCAATACCGCAGCAGCAACGTATCGTTCCTGAATGTTTTGCTCGGCGGCATGCTCGTTCGCAACGACATCTACGCCATGCTGGACGGCGAAGGCTGTGACTGCTCGCTCAACGGGCTATCCATGCTCAGCGGGACGCAGCACGCCGACAACCACCTGTGGGTCCATCACGCCAAGCCCCATTGCAACAGCCGCGAGTATTTCAAGGGCATCTACGACGATCAATCCCACGGTGTCTTCTGTGGGCGGATTTTCGTCGAAGAAGGCGCTCAAAAGACCGACGCCAAGCAAACCAACATGAACCTCATCCTGTCCGACCAGGCCCTGGCCGACAGCAAGCCGCAGCTCGAAATTTTCGCGGACGACGTCAAGTGTACGCACGGCGCCACCATCGGCCAGATCGACAACGACGCCATCTTCTATTTGGGATCGCGAGGCCTGAGCAAGGAGGCGGCCCGCAGCATGTTGATTTACGCCTTCGCCAATGAGATGATCTCCCAAATATCAATCGAGCCGTTGCGCGCCCGTCTGTCCGAATTGCTCTTTGACCGCTTGCCGCAAACCGAGATGCTTCGGGAAACTGTATGACCACCGCTGCAACGTCAACCGGCCAGCCCGGCACGAATACACATACCGCCGACTATGACGTCGAGAAGGTTCGCCGGGATTTCCCGATCCTGCGGCAGACCATCAACGACTGTCCGCTCGTTTATCTCGACAACGCCGCCACAACGCAAAAGCCACAAGCCGTCATCGACGCGCTGCGGCACTACTACGAAACCGACAATGCCAACATTCACCGCGGCGTTCACGAACTGAGCGTTCGCGCCACCGAGGCCTACGAGAAGTCCAGAGTTAAGGCGCAACGCTTCATCAGCGCCGGCCGACGGGAAGAGATCATTTTCACGCGCGGCACGACCGAGGCTATCAACCTGATCGCTCAGGCCTACGCTCGACCGATTCTCAAGGGCGGTGATGAAATCTTGATCACGACCATGGAGCACCACTCCAACATTGTGCCATGGCAGTTGCTCTGCGAGCAGACCGGAGCGGTCCTGCGCGTGGCGCCGATCAATGACCGCGGGGAACTCTTGCTGAATGAATATGAGAAACTGATCGGCCCGCGAACCAAACTCGTCGCGGTCGTGCATGTCTCGAACGCGCTGGGCACGGTGAACCCGATCGAGGAAATGATCGCGATGGCCCATCGCCGCGGCGCAGTCGTGGTCATCGACGGCGCCCAAGCCGCTCCCCACCTCCCCGTGGATGTGCGGGCGCTGGACTGTGATTTTTACGCTTTCTCCAGCCATAAGCTATACGGCCCCACGGGCATCGGCGTACTGTACGGCAAGCAGGAGCTGCTCGAAAACATGTCGCCGTACCAGGGCGGAGGCGACATGATCAAATCGGTCACCTTCGAGAAAACGATTTACAACGATCTGCCCTTCCGATTCGAAGCCGGCACACCGAATATCGCCGGCACCATTGGCTTCGGCGCCGCGCTCGACTATGTCAGCCGCCTCGGCTTCGAGAAGATCGACGCTTATGAAGCGGAACTGCTCAACTATGCAACCGCGGCCCTGTCGAAGATCCCCGAGGTCAGGCTGATCGGCACGGCAGCGAGGAAAGTTTCCGTGCTTTCATTTGTGGTCGATGGCGTGCATGCCCATGACGTCGGCACCATTCTCGACCAGCTCGGCATCGCCGTTCGCACCGGTCATCACTGCGCCCAGCCGGTGATGGAGCATTTCGGCCTAAGCGCTACTGCACGAGCGTCGATCGGGCTGTACAATACGAAAGAAGAGATTGATGCCCTGGTGGCCGGCGTGCGAAAGGTTGTTGAGGTGTTTGGTTGATGACGGACCTGCGGGAACTGTATCAAGAGTTGATTCTCGACCACAACAAGCGTCCGCGCAACCGGCGCAAGCTGGAATCCGCCAACCGGCAGTGCGACGGCTACAACCCTTTGTGCGGAGATCGAGTCACGATCTTCGTGAAAGTGAAGGACGACGTGGTCGAGGATGTATCGTTTGAAGGCTCCGGCTGTGCCATTTCGACCGCGTCGGCTTCTCTGATGACTGAAAGCATCAAGGGCAAGAGCTTGGCGGAAGCGAAGGCAGTGTTCGAGCGATTTCACAATATGGTGACGAGCGAAGAAAGTGCCAAGTCGCCCGAGTCCAGCCTGGGCAAGCTGCAAGTCTTTTCCGGCGTGGTGCGCTATCCGGCTCGGGTAAAATGCGCGACGTTGGCTTGGCACACGTTCAACGCTGCCCTGGCGAGCAAGATCGAAACTGTTTCAACGGAGTGACGAAAGCAAAATGGCCGACTCACCACAGGATAACTCCGCCGCCCCGGTAACTGAAGAAACGGTTGTCGAAGTGCTGCGCACCGTGTTTGATCCGGAGATTCCGGTCAGCATCTACGAGCTCGGCATGATCTACAACATCCAGGTTGAGAACTCTGAGGTGCACGTCCGCATGACGCTCACCACGCCAGCTTGCCCGGTGGCGGGCACCTTGCCGGGAGAGGTCGAAACGCGCATCAAAGCGATCGAGGGCGTCAGCGACGCCAAGGTCGAGTTGGTCTGGGACCCGCCCTGGACGCCCGAGAAGATGAGCGAGGCCGCCAAGCTGCAACTGAACATGGACATCCCGTCCGCACCGGTCAAACCGCCGTCCTTCTTCAACGTGAACCCGCCACGGCCTGGCTAACGGCAGCACAGCTCCGACGTTGCACCACATTCTAAGAAGATCTTACCGCAGAGATCGCGGAGAACGCAGAGAGTAGATTCTCGGAATCTCATTTCCGAATTCCCTCTGCGTGCTCAGCGATCTCCGCGGTTAATACTCTCCGCTATCGAAGCAATCCAGCCACACGCGAGCGATTGGCGCGGTAACGCCGCAAAGAAAATGCGCCCGCGCTCACAAGCATCAGGCCGGCGAGCGTCAAGAGCGCGGTATCGAAGCCAAAGGCGTCGATCAGTTCGCCGAGCGTGCCAAAGCCGATCAGCATACCCACGTCGCCCGCGCCGAGGATCAGGCTGGTGCCGGTGCCGCGGTGCTCCGCAGGAAAACGCCCCGCCGCCAAGTCCACCATCGACGGGAAAATGAAGCAGTGCCCCGCACCCATCAAAATGCCCGGCGGGATCAAACGCCACTGGCTCTCGATGCCCAGCAGGCAACACAATCCAGCGGTCATCAGGATCATCCCCAGCACCATCGTGGGCGACCGTCCGATTTGCTGCGGCAACCGGCGAAAGATGATTCGCAGCGTGATGGCTGTCGGGCTGTAGACCAGATAGAACAGTTTGATGTCGTGAAAGCCGCGCGCCTCCGCCAGCCGCTCGAGATACATCGACGGCACACAAAACGCCATCGCAAATACCAGCCCGACCAGCAGCACCATTCCGGGCCAATGCAGGAGAACCAAGGTACGCTGCGAGGGGCGCTTGGCGAGTTCGAGACCCGGGTCGGCGGGTTCATCCGAGTTAGCGGAATCGCGCAGGCTCCCGACGAGTCGGGATTTCATTCCGCCTGCGGCTCCTTGATTGTTGCTGCGCATGGTCAGCATCAAGACGATCACGCCGGAGAGCAAGCTGCAAGCGGCACTGGCGAAGAAGAATATCCGAAATGGCGTGATCGAATCCGCAGCGCCTGCGAAGATCAAGTCGCCCACCGTCGGGCCGACCGCAATGCCCATCAATCCGGCCAGGCCCATGCTGCCGATGCTCTCGGCCCGGCGGCGGGGTGGCGCGATTTGGGCGGCAAAAACCGCTACTGTGGTCAACGCCGCCGCGGTGGCCATGCCCGAAAGCGCACGCAGCGTCGTAATGATCCACAACTGCGTAGCAAACTGCATCGACCCGGTCGCAACGGCAAACACCACCGCCCCCGCCAGCCAGATCGGCTTGCACCCCACACGATCAATCCACCGCCCCACGCGCAGCCGCATCAGCAGCGTACCCACCATGCCGATGCTCATGATCCGCCCTAAAACATCGACTCCGTGCCCGAGATATTCGATGTACTGCCCGAGGTGGAACTGAAGCGCCACTGCGGTCATGAACAGCAGCACGGCTAAGAACACCTGCGCAAACTGCCGCGTGTAGAGACGGTCGTCGTTTGTTGCAGAGGAATCAGGCATGGGGAGTATCGTATCCGTCGCGAGCGCCGTTTGGCGAGTCGTGTTCAGGGCGTGAAACCGGGGAAGCTCACTTGCGCGCCATACTGCCGCTGCCTGCGGCCTGCTTGTACAGCACTTTGAGCGTGCGGACTTGGCCGGCGTGGTAAACATCGTGCAGGGCGATGCCGTGGATGTGAGCGGCCGGTCGGCGAGCCTTGAGCAGTTGTGCCCAGGGTGCCCGGGCCACTGCGTCACGCAGCGCCGCGTGCTGTTCGTCTAAAAGCGAAAGGTGATCGCGCCATTGTTTCGTCGTCAACTTCGCGGGCAGTTCAAACCAGTTGCTGCCCTTCAATGGAAACGAGCCCCGCTTGCCGCCGGTGATTCTGCGGCGGACCGCGTATTTCCAATAAGCACAGTGCATGACGATTTCCGCGATATTCCGTCTGCCCGGTCGAGGCCGCCACACAGCCTCATCGACCGTGACGCGCCGAACCGCACTCTTCAGGTTCGGCCCATGCCACGCCGTCTTGTCGTAGCATTCGTCAATCAGCCGCAGCAGCAGCGCGCGTTGGTCCGAACTCGCCTTGGTCTTTGCCATCGTCTCTGCTCCACCAAGTAGCAAGCCGGAACACAGGGGCACTGCCGATGAGTCGCCCGCCAGTGGCACGCGTGAAGTCATTCGGCACTTGCAGATGCAGGGTGGCCACTGCCCACCTTGAGTCCACGGGATGCGAGTGTCAGGGGCCCCAGGAGCCGAGCAGGATGGCCAGGTCGAACGCACCCACCATGCCGTTGCCGTCAAGGTCGGCGGGGCAGTCGCATTCGTCAAGGCAGGGTCCCCACGAACCGAGCAACAAAGCCAGATCGAAGGCGCCCACTTGCCCGTTCTGGTCCAGATCGGCAGGGTCATAGTTCACCGCCGTGCCGCCGGAATAAACTCTAACCAGTCCGTTTCGACCGCCGACGACCATTTCCCATGAACCATCACCGACAATATCCGGAATGGCAGCGATGGCATCGACCGCGGACCCGTAGTTGATCGAGTCGAGAACCGAGCCGTCCGTACCGTCGAGGAAGTAGGCGAAGTTGTTGGAGAAGAGCGTGCCGATCACCACGTCGTTAACGCCGTCGCCATTGATATCCGGAATCCGAGCCACCGACGCGGGTTTGTCGGCCAGTGTTGCACTCCAAATGATCGCGCCCGTGTGACCATCAATGGCCCGCGCCGTGGTTCCCAAATGAGCGGGAATAACATCGGGGTGCCCGTCGCCGTTGAGATCGTCGAGCCGTTCAAGGCGTGTCGTCAGCCCAAACCCGCCGCCGGAGTACTCCGAACTGCCATCCGTCGCGTCGAGGCCGTGGAAGTTCCCACTGAAATCTCCGATGATCACATCGCGGACGCCGTCGGAGGTGAAGTCGTCCACTTGCTGAAGCGCCCACACGGAGGATCCGCTCGTAATAAACGTCCACTCAATCGAGCCGCTGGCGCCGTTGATGCCGTAGACGCGTCCCTGGGTTTCCATTTCGTTGGAGGCCCCCGCCACCACATCGGGCTTGCCGTCGCCGGTGAAATCCTCCACGCCGATCACCGCGAATCCCGGCCCGCCCAGCGGCGTCTCCCACAGCGACACGCCCGTGAGACCGTTCAGGCAATACACTCGCTTGGGCCCCGTGTCGGTCGAGTCATCGCCGGCGCAGGCGAGCACATCATCGACACCGTCGTCGTTGTAGTCATGACTGGAATCGACTTGATAGACCCATCCGCCGCTACCGTATTCGTGCGTGTCGTGGGTCCAGATTTCCTGCCCCGTCCGGCCCGATAGTGCCCGGATCAGACGAGCGCCCCCCGTCGCTGCCACGACCACATCCTCGTGGCCGTCATCGTCGATGTCATTGATGATCTGCACGCCCTTTTGCGAGTAAACCGAACCGGAAAAGATCTCGTGCTCCCACAGGACATCGCCCGTGCCGTGGGCATTGCCGTTGAAGCAGCGAATGTAGTCATCCTCGGAACACACGATGACATCCGCCACGCAGTCGCCGTTGACATCCTGTATGGCTGCAATGGCTTTGACGCTGTTGTCGAAATCGATATCGATGAGGTACGACCACAGCGAATCCCCAATCGGATATTCTTGCTCTATACCCATTCCGCTGAGCGCCACTTCGGCGGGGCCTTTCGCAGGGTCGTTACTGAAGATGCTCACCGTTGCCGAGTAAAAAGCCGCCGAAACCGGATTGAACCACACGCCCACATCGACGGAACCCAACGTGCTCACATTAATGGGCAGCGCCACGCCGCTGTCGAGATAAAAGTCCGCGCCGTCGATGGTGATATTGTCGATCGTCAGCAGTTCGCTGCCGTGGTTGCGAATCTCCATGAACCACCGAGTGTGCGCGCTCGCCCGGACGGATCCGTAGTTGTGCGTGCTCTGGGGCAAATGAATCGCCGGGCCGGGGTACACGCCGTCGCCGATCAACGTAAGTGCCTCTTCAGGGTGGACGGGGTCGTTCGAGAAAATGGTGGCCGTCGCATCGAGCGGGCCGAAATCGCCCGGAGCATACACGATCGATAATTGCGCGCTGCCGCCAATGGGTATGTTGATTGGAAAAGCGCACGAGCAGGACAAACCATCCATCGGGCTGAACGTCACGTCCGTGATTTCCAGAGTCGCCGTGCCGTTGTTGTTCACAGCCACGTCCCAAGTGGCGAATTCGCCGATGGGAATCGGGCCGAAACTATGGCTGGTGACCGGGATGTTGATTTCCGCCGTACCACCGCCGGCCAGGTCCACTTTGTACAGGAAGTCATTGCCCCCTTCGCCGTTGTCGCAATACCACAAATACTGCCCATCCCACACGATTCCCGCCGGATCCACGCCTTCCGACGCATGACTCTCCAGCATATTGCCCGTCGCCGGATCAATTTTGTACAGTGCATCACCCCAATAGTCCGCCATCCACAGGTAGCCCTCTGCCATGCACAAGTCCCACGGCTGGTTGTCGGGCGCGACAAAATCGTCCAACACCGTTCCGGCGGCGTCTACTTTGAATAAGTGGCTGGGATCGGAGTAGTAGCGGGCGACCCAGAAGTCACCATTGTCGTAGGCGATTCCGGACATGTAGTGCGCCGGAAGATCAATCTGCTCCAGCACAGTTCCGTTCCAGTCCAGTTTCATGGCGATGGCCGGCACGGCTGAGCCGCCGGGATGATCCGTCGTCCACAGATATTGCCCGTCGTAAGTCAGCCCGAAGGCATCACCCTGCGGACCGGTAAACAGAAGCGAATAGGAGCCTGTATCAGGATCGATCTCGTAAACCTGGCCTCCGTTCGAACCATAGATACCGCAGTACAGATTCGTACCATCCCAAGCCAATCCTGATGCCCCCTCCGGAATCGCATAAGTGGCCACAATGGTCCACTGCGAACCGGCGGTCGTCCGCTTACGTCCGTCGCGAGAGGAAGCCGCCGCGTTTCCGTCCGCCGCCGAGACCACAGCAGCAGCACAAACGGTTGTGGTGCAAAACACAAATGTCGATAGGCAGGCTCGAATACTTCTTAACATCTTGCTTTCCTCCGAAACGCCGCAGACAGGCTTATGTAGCATTTTCGACCCGGGAATAGAATGCCCTTCTCAACGCCCCACCCGGGCGCATGGTCTGAGATCTCATACTTACCGAATGCTCCCCCC
>JACZTW010000255.1 GCA_022573485.1 Planctomycetota bacterium | reverse complement strand
CTCAGGGGCCTTCACCACTGACCGGCGGCTGCGTGTGCCCGTTCGACTCTGACCTTAGTGGCGGAGTCGACGCCGCCGACCTTGCCAATCTGTTGGGTTGCTGGGGGCCGGTCGAGCCCGGCACGTGTGAGTGCCTGCAGGCGGAACCCATCGATGACGTCATCGATGCTTGGGACCTGGGCAACCTGCTCGGCTCCTGGGGCCCCTGCTCATAGGGTCCGGCTTATCATTCGAGTTCTCCTCCGACCCCTGGGTTTCAATCTGCGAAGCTCAGGGGTTTCTTTTTTGCCCACCTCACACCGCAGTCGGGTCTGCCGGAAGGGGAAGCTCGCGCAGCGAACCCGGACCCGCCGCAGCCAGAGCCGGGGGCGCAAGCGACCGGTTCATCAGGTTGAACCGTGGATCCTGATCCGCACGACGGAACTGGGAGGAAGTCGGTCCGCGGAAGAGCTCATTCAACGATAATGACGCGCGAGTGTTGGGAAACGAGCATGTCGTACAGGGCGTCGACATCCTCATTGCGCATGCGGACGCATCCAAGCGATTCGTTCTTGCCGATCGTCGAGGGATCGTGCGTGCCGTGGATGCCGTAGCGCTGCTGACCCACCGCTTCACCGCTGACGCCCCGCAGGCCGATCCAACGCTCGCCGAGCGGATTGTCCGGATCATCCGCGGCGATGATTCCTTCGCCCCGCGGCGAGTAGTAAGGCGGATTGACCAGCTTGTCCGTGACGGACCACACGCCGGTCGGTGTGCCGTCTTCCAAGCCCAGGCCAACGGTGTACTGCCGAACAAACGTCTCTTGCAGGAAGACGTGCATCACATGCCGATTCTTGAAGATCCTGACGTGAAAGGGGCCTTGGACCACTTTGAGATTTTGGCCGGCGCGGATTCTGTTCTTGTCCTTGATGCCGTTGATGGCCGCCAGGAGAGTGTCCGTGATGTGGTATTGCTTGGCGATCTTGCCCAGCGTGTCTCCCGACTGGATGACGTGGCTTCTCACCAGCGGGTCTCTGTAGTCGCGCTTCAGCCCGAAGATCATGTCGTCGGCGATTTGGGCTAATTGGGAACATGCCTGGGCCTCTTTGTCGGGGGGCAGACCAAGGAGGAGCGCCTGGTTCAACTGCGCTCGGGCGGCAATTCGATCGCCGTCGGGCGCATCCTGCCGGGCCCGTTCAAATAGCCGGAGCGCTTCGGCAGACCGCTCCGGCGTGGGTTTGGTCGGAAGAGGAGCGGAAGGTGCCGGTTGCGGCGCTTCTTTGTGTTCGGACGGCGCGGGTGGTGGGTCGGCTTGGGCGGCTGCATCGTTCTCAATGCCCGTAAGCCGCACACCGTTCGCCGCATCGTTCGGCGCCTTGGCGGTCTGGAGAGTCGCGTCGCCCCCGAACGGCAGCAGGAAATACCCGGCCGCCAGGGCCACCACGGCGGTACCCAGCCAAAGTTTGCGGGAAGATCTCCGCCTCGGATTTGGTCTTCTTCGTCGTCTTCGAGCCACCGCACAACCTCCCTGTCGATGCCGGCTCCCAGCGATGGGGTCACCACAAGGCCCATGCCCTGTCGTTTTCAGCTTACAGCCATCGGCGGCGGATGCAAGAGAAGTGTGGTCTTTTGTGGCGGGCTTGTTAAACAAATCGCCGGACGTGTTGGTCGGTGATCAGCATGTCCACGCGGATGTCGTGTGGATCGTCCGGAATGGCTTCAACGACTTGCTCCTCGAAGGCTACCGCGCACGTCGAGCCGGTAAACTCCGAATGTGCCAAGAAGCGATCGTAGAACCCTCGACCGCGGCCGAGCCGGTTGCCCGCGCCATCAAAACCGAGTCCCGGCACGACCACCAGGTCGATCATAGAGATCGGCACGGGATCGCCCTGCAAGGGCTGGCGCAGGTTCCACTGGGTATCCTCGATGTCTTCGGTGAGCGACCGTATTTCCACGGGCATCATGCGGCGCTGCTCCCAACTGACCCGGGGCGCCAAGACACGCTTGCCCTCCTGCCAAGCCCGCAGCACCAGCGGGGCCGTGCTGATCTCCGTCGGCAGCGACAGAAACACCATCACGGTTTCGGCGCGCTCGAATTCCGGTTGTGCGACCAGCAAGTTGCAGGTTTGCCGCGATCGTTCGTGGATTTCATCCGCCGACAGGGCGGCGAGGAAGGCTTTGAGGCGGGTGCGAAGATCTTTCTTGCTCAGGCCGCACTTCGGCATGTGACGCAACGCTCCAGATCGCGACGTTCTGGCGATCATTTTTGCCCTTGCTCCAGCCGGGCCAGGTATTCTCGCATCACTGCTTCGTGGCCTCGGTTGCTGGGCTCGTAGTACTTCTTATCGACGCCGAGGTACTCTTGCTTAACAAAACCTTCGGCTGAATCGTGGGGGGATTGATAGGCCGGGCCGCCGGCGAGCTTGCCGGTGCCGCCACTCCGCAGATGCTTTGGAACCGGCACGGTTTCGCCTTCGCGAACATCCCGGGCAGCCTGCCAAATGGCCTCAGCGGCGGCATTGGACTTCGGTGCACAGGCCAGATAGGTCACCGCCTGGGCGAGCACCAATTGACACTCGGGCATCCCGATCTGAAGCGTGACCTGAAAGGCAGCGTTCGCCAATACCAGCGCCATTGGATCGGCATTGCCGATGTCCTCCGACGCACAGATCGCAATCCGCCGGGCGACGAAACGTGGGTCCTCACCGGCCTCCAGCATCCGCGCCAGCCAATACACCGCCGCATCCGGATCGCTGCCGCGCATGGACTTGATCAGCGCGGAGGCGGCGTCGTAGTGCTCATCGCCGAGCTTATCGTAGCGAATGGCTTTGCGTTGAATCGAGTCCTGTGCGGTTTCGAGATCGATCGTGATCGCCTCCGTCGAACCGGATGAGGCCTGCGACAGGACCGCGATTTCGAGAGCAGTCAGCGCCCGTCGGGCGTCGCCGTCGGATGAGATAGCCAAATGCTCGAGCGCTTCCGTCGTCAGGCTGGCATGGTATCGCCCCAGACCGCGATCCTCATCAGCCAGCGCCCTCTTCATCAAAGCGACGATATGATCGGCGGCCAACGGCTCGAACTGGAAGATTTGACTTCGCGAGACCAGCGGCGAGTTGACGCTGAAGAACGGATTTTCCGTCGTAGCGCCAATGAGAATGATGACGCCGCTCTCGACATCATCGAGCAGTACGTCCTGTTGGGCTTTGTTGAATCGATGAAGCTCGTCGATGAAGATAATGGTGCGTTGGCCATCGGCCTCGACGCGAGCCTTAGCTCTCTCGATGATCTGCCGCACTTCCTTAACGCCGACGGCAGCGGCATGAATCTGTTCAAACGCAGCCTGAGTCCTCTCCGCGATGATATGCGCCAGCGTGGTCTTGCCGGTTCCCGGCGGGCCGTAAAAGATGGCGCTGCTCAGCCGATCCGCCTGCAACATTCGCCGCAGCAGCTTGCCTTCGCCGATGAAGTGCTCCTGCCCCACGAACTCGTCCAGCGTCCGAGGCCTCATCCGCACCGCCAGCGGCGCGACCCGCGCCCGAGCCTGTTGATGTTGATCCGCAAAGAGATCCATGCCCATAAGATATCCGAGTTCGAGCCATCGAGCATCGCTTCAGAATATTTCGCGCTTAGCCGTCGTGATCTCGTCGCAACTGTCTTGTTTGCCACCGACTTTAGTCGGTGGTAACTGGCCCACAACTTTATTTCTGGAGCCGGCTATCAACCCTGTCCCAGGCTCCCTAGCGCTCGATCATAGCGCGTCGTCTGACCGCGTAGTCAATCATCCGGCGAGCTGATCAAATCGGGAACATCTGGAAGATCTTCTGAATTGAGCACACCCAAATCTTGTGAGATCTTCTTCAGCCCGACCAATCCTCTGGTCGATTTATATTGTGCACGCCGCCGCTCTATAAACTTGAGAATCGCATTTCTGATCTCGGCTTTGGGAACTTGCAGTGCGGTCGCCCTTCGGACCGCCCATATGCGCAGCCCCACCCGCAAGCGGTCTTCGTCGGAGACGATATATTTAAGCAGCTCCCGCGGAGGATGTTGAATCTTGATTGTCCATATCAAACGAAGCAAAGCCCCCTCCATGTTGGCATGCCTCGCTCTGAAAACTGGGCGGCGCGCCTCCAGGTCATCAAGGATCTCCTCGTCGCCGAAATGTGCCAGCGCGGAAGCCGCCCCAAAATGAAAGCTGTCCGGGTCATTTGATTCGCGCACCAGCTTACGCAGCTCCGGGAAGACAGAAGGCGCCAGCAACTCCAAGAGCGTGTCAGATATCACCATGTTGTGCTGGTCATGTGCAATTAGTTGTACTGCATACGCCCTACGAACTTCCAATGGGGCAGGATTTGCAGCGATGGCACGACGAGCGGGATAGCCCCACCCATGAGTGACTCTCGTCGTCGCCAATATCTTCAGAAGCTCCAAGAGAGGCGTTTGGTCGTTGAGTGCTTTCTGGAAATGTTCCACACAGCCGCGGAGGGCCGAACCCAAGAGGACAGCCTTGCGGTTCAGTCTTTGATCTCCACCATCGACTGTGTTCCGTAGCGGGCCGGATGCGTCCAATTCCGAAGCAAAGTCGCGAAGCAACGATACCAACTTAAGCGCTATCTCTCGATCCGCCTGCTCAGAAGCGATCATGAGCAGCTGAGCTCGGATAGCAATCGAGGCCTGATCGCTTCTAATGATCTCGTAGACGCGGTTCCACAGGGTCTCGTTCCGAGCTAATTCACGATGACGGATCATCACGAGACAGGGATCTTCTTCCGGGACAGTGAGGAGCCCCTTTCCTTGTTCGAACTTCGTTAGACAGGACTCCAAATCCCCAGCCACGACATGTGCTTGTAGGAACAAGCATGCGGTCAGTATAGCGGACTTGCAAAACATGGCATCTTCCTAATTATGGCTGGTTCCAGGTTCCCGCCCACATCCTATCCCATACTTCCTTCTTTTCGCTCCCATTTCGATTGTGCGGACTTGGCAGGTTCGATTGATAAGGTGCAGTACTGTTGAGAATGTTCCAAGGGTGGGTCTCTCCGTACGAGATTCGGCGAGCAGAAGGGGCTCTGCGAAACCCCCACAGCCCCACGCTGAGCAGCAGGCCGATGAGGGACAGGATTGTGAGGGTCTTGCGAATCATGATTGTCACTGGAACGATGTGGTATTCTATCGCATCGACGGGCGAACCGGGAGGTGATTCGGCTTGTAATCCCCAACTCTGGCAGTCCCGACTCCCGATGCGCTGGGACAGCCGCAAGCTGATCAATTACCAACGATCGCCCTTTTAGCGTCTCCAATGCCGGTGAGAACCACGGTCAGGAAATTTTCATGGAAATCGAGCGAACCTAGCACCATGTCCCAAAGTATCCGATAATATCAGGGCGATCTCGTTCTGGCGGTTGGACTGTGCCAACCGCAGTGTTATCCTCGGCTGAGAGTTGAAAGCTGACAGCTGAACGCTGATCGCTGACGGCTTCTCGGAGACTCGTTTATGTGTGGAATCATTGGATACGTCGGCACCCGACAGGCTCAGCCGATTCTCATCGAAGGCTTGAAGCGGCTGGAATACCGCGGGTATGACTCCGCCGGGATCGCCGTACTCAAGAATGGCGCCCTCGACATCG
>JACZTW010000254.1 GCA_022573485.1 Planctomycetota bacterium | reverse complement strand
CGCTGGAAGATCGGCTCGTAGAATTCGTACAGTCGTTCCATCTGTGTCGGCAACGGTACGCCGTCAGGCTGTCCTGCGTCGGCTTGGACGCCGCTGAGTTGTTTCAAGACGGTGCAGAGCTGCTCAAATTGCTCGCGGGCGGCGGGCGGTGCGGTGGGGGGATTGGAGGCCAGTCGCCGAAGCGGAGACTCGACGGTGTCTCCCTTTGGGGAAGCAGTGTCGGAGCCGGTCCGCCGGCCCACGCCGAGCGCGTCCATCAGTCGGCGGGCGATCTTCGGACCCACGCCGTCCAGCAGCAGCAATACACGGAACCAGCTCATTTCGTCGTGCGGGTTCTCCAGAATTCGCAGCAGGGCCAGCATGTCCTTGATGTGGCCTGCTTCGATGAACTTCAATCCGCCGTACTTGTGAAAGGGAATATTCCGGCGGGAAAGTTCGACCTCCAGTTGGTCGCTGTGGTGGCCGGCGCGGAACAGCACCGCTTGCCGCATCAGCGGGATGCCTTCTTCGAGATGGCCCAGGATGTTTTCGCAGACGGCGGTGCATTGCTGCGGCTCGTCGATGCAATGGATCAATATCGGCTTTTGCTCGGACTTGCGCTCGGACCACAGCTCTTTGGTATAGCGCTGCGTGGCGTACGACATGACCCTGTTCGAGGCATCGAGAATCGGCTGGATCGAGCGGTAGTTCTGCTCCAAGGTGACAACACGCGTTCCCGCGAAAGTCTCCGGGAAATCGAGGATGTTTTTTATGGTGGCGGCGCGGAACGAATAGATCGACTGGGCATCGTCGCCGACGACCATGATGTTCGTGCAGTTCCGGCGCATGCGGAGCAGGATTTCCGCTTGAATGGAGTTGGTATCCTGGTATTCGTCGACGAGAATATGGTCGAAGCGGTCCGCGACCCTGTCTGCCACAGCCGACGTACACAGTGCCCGCCAAAACAGCAGGAGATCGTCGTAATCCAGGACGTTTTGCTTCCTTTTGCGCTGTATGTAGAGTTCAAAGATCTCTCGAATCGCGTCGCCGTCGTCGCGGCACCACGGAAAGTAAGTCGCCAGCGTATCGCTGAGCTTCTCGCCGGCGCTAACTGTCCGTGAGTAGATGCTGACCAGCGTGCCCTTTTTCGGGAACCGCCGGTCGCGCTTGGACAGTCCCAGTTCGTTGCGTAGGAGGTTCATCATGTCGGCGGCGTCGCTCTGATCCATGACGGTGAACTCCGGCGCGATGCCCACCGCTGTGCCGTAGATGCGGAGCAACCGATTGGCCGTCGCGTGGAACGTTCCGCCCCAGACCTGGGCGACATTATCCGCGCCGGTGAGGTGTGCGGCACGGCGGATCATCTCTGCTGCCGCCCGGCGCGTGAAAGTCAGCAGCAAAACACGCCCGGGTTCGACGCCCTGATCAATCAACCAAGCCACCCGGCTCGCGAGTGTCTTGGTTTTTCCCGTACCGGCGCCCGCCACGACCAGCAACGGCCCGTCACCGTGGGTGGCGGCCTCCCGCTGTGCGACGTTGAGTTGATCCAGCCAGGAAGAAGACATTGAACAATCATTCCGTGACGGTTCGCGGCGACCGCTGGTGCGCTGGCCAGAGACAACATGACTTTCGGCGTCTGCTAAACGACGAAGTCTGGGCGAGCGATCCTGCCGATGCGAGAGTCCAAGGATAGCCCATTGCGCCGGCGATTTGAAGTGACTTGATGGTTTCTGTGTTGCGATCCGGAGCGAAACGCGGGCGCCGGTGCCCGGTATAACCGTTCGCCGACGCCCGAGATGGACAGTTGTGTCAGCGCTTAACCGGGGAGCGGGATGAGCCCGCCGACCAGGCTGGCACTCACGTTCGCAAACAGGGTGTTGATCACACCCTGAATCGCGGTGGAAGCGGTCCCCGCGAGGTTCACGCTGCATCCGCTCAGGATCAGAACGAAACCGGCCAGGACAAAGACTGATAGTCTCTTACGAAGCATGAGAGGCACTCCTCTATGTTCTGCTGGATCAATTCTCAAAATCCATAGCCTATGCCGGGTCTACTTGACGTGCAGCAGTCCGTCGATTCGACCGTCGAGCATCTGTGCAAAAATACTGTTCAGGAATCCCTGTGCGCTGGTGTTGATGGCAGTGACCAACTGATCGTTCGACAGCGTGCTGCAACCGGTCGCC
Source organism: Planctomycetota bacterium (assembly GCA_022573485.1). Taxonomy (GTDB): domain Bacteria; phylum Planctomycetota; class Phycisphaerae; order UBA1845; family CAIVHJ01; genus JACZTW01. The sequence continues at coordinate 3,493 of JACZTW010000254.1, read as the reverse complement.
TGGAACGTCGTCGCGCACGTCATCGATGCCACCACCACTAGCTTCGTCCAGAAATGGCGTCCCATAATTTCTTGCTCCTTAGAATTTGAAGACATATTGCAGGTAAATCAAATCGACCTCGTCGTTATCACCGGTTTGATCGATAAAGCTCCCCGGCCACAAATGCGACCAGCCGAGCAAGACCGATTGGTGCCGGTCGACTTTCCAGGCCAAGGTCACATCCATTTCGCCGCCGATGGTACTGCCGCTCTGGCCTCTCACGTCCCGGCGAATGGGCGCCCCGCCGGCGTTGTACAGAGCGTCCTCGTTCTTATCCAGGAAGTAGTGATGGTAGGCGATGGCCATCTTGACGGGCTTGCAGGGTTTGAAGCTCAGGGCAATGTGCGGGTCCAGCACATTCTGCCGGCCGACCTGATCCAGATAGCCCAGGTAGGCGTGTCCCAGCGGAAACAGTTGGTTGAATGTGTTGTGCTGGTTGTCCCGAGGATCTTTGTCGCCCGTCGCCCAATCAAACCCGACGGCGAGGCGCGGCGTCATCGGTACGTCTGCGAACGTATATCCGCCTTCCATGGCGAGCATCCAGGCGAAGATCGGATCGCCGCCGTGGTGCCCGAGTTGCATGGCACCCTCGACGTCGTAGTCCCACGGGCCGCTCTTGCCTCCCCAGCGGGCTCCGAGTGTGTGCAGAGTCATGTTGTCGCTGAACCCCGCAGAGTTGGCCCGCGGGCGATGGTCTAGCAGCACCAAGTAGTACAAGTCCAGCACGTGTTTGTCCCAACCCTTGTAGGTGCCGTAAATGCCGAAGAAATGCTGGTCTTCGTTGTATTCATCCCATTTGCGCTCCAAACCCTCGCCTCGATTGGTCGGGGCAGGGCGCGTGTAGAAGGCCTGTGCGTTCCAGTCCCCGTCCTTCCACAGCAGGCTCATCCCGTCCCACTGTCGACGAGTATTACTCCACCCCAACGGTGATACCAGTCGCTGCTTGCCAAACAGCAACTCATGCCGACCGACACGGACGGTCAGCGGCGTGCCGGAACCGAACGGCTTGATGTCGATGAAGGCCTGATGAATGTCATAGAAGTTCTCGTCGATGCCCAGTGCGGGCGTCTGCCGCTCGTCTACCTGGGCGTGAATCCCCTCGATGAAGAAGCGGAACACGTCCCGGTAGCGGAGATTGGCATGCAGTAAGTACTGCTGCAGGAGGAACGTGTCTTGCGACGTTCGGCCGCCGCCGTAGCGCTTGTTGGTCTCGGACATTCCGCGGAATCGGATGCTGCCGCCGAAGTCCAGGCGCCAATCGCCGCCGAGATTGATGTTCTTGATGGGATCGAAGAAGTCCGGTTCGTAGCTTTCCGCTGGGCCCTCCAGGTAGCGCCAATCCTCGTTGAAGCGGAGACCGAAATACTTCGGTCCTTTCTTGGGAGCGGCATTGCCCGATGGCTGTCCCTGAGCGATTGTACTCGTGGCGAGACTGCAAACGAGGGCCGCGACGATCAAAGGAATGAGGAATGCGACGTGTCGCTTGGGCTTGCATAGAGAATCTGAAGCCATGATCGGGTGTCCTTCTTTCAGATTCGCTTGCGGAAATCCGATGATTTGATGCCACTCTTCAAAGATCTTCTGAAGAATGGGTGTCTCAGATCAACTCGCGACTGGCGGCGCCAACGGTATCGAGCAGGCGCACGCGACCAACGAGACGAGCATGCTTCGCGCATTGAACATTCCTTACCCCGGCTCTATTACTATCGGCGGGCCTGCTGCCTGAGCCAAAGTCGGAAAGCCGCACTACCGTGATGATGGGGGTCCCCATGGCCCGGTGCCCGCGAGCCGGGCTGGATCGCATGTGAGGAGTGGGCCATTGTCGAGGCCTGACGAGAAGGACGCCTCTCCCCCGCTGTGTCTGAACACAGCGGCCGATCCTACCGAAAAGCCAGGCGAGGAAGCCAGCTGAGCCGGAGTCCGTTTGCTGGTGTCGGCCCCGTTCCGGGTCGCAAACCATCAACTGGACGGATTTGATGGCCTATTGGAAATGTCCACAAGTTCTTGCAACCGAAAGGATGCCGGAGGAGGGACTTGAACCCACACTCTCTTGCGAGAACGGGATTTTGAATCCCGAAATAAGGTCCATTTGGCGAGCATGGCGTAGTCGAAACCGTGTTTTCGTTGCGCCAGAGTGTGTCGGAGTGTGTGGGAGTGTGTGGGAAAGTCTGGGCGCCTGCGACATTCTCTGCGACCGAACCGCCCGGCGCCAATGCGTGCGTTCTCCGCGCTCGGGGCGCATGTTGGGTCGTGTCGAGCGCGATCGTTCAATGGCGCAAGCGGATCGAGTCCTGGCGAACGTTGAGGACCGTGCGGTCGGGCGCCGACAATTTGCTGGACAGGACTGAGCAGCGCGTTATGGTTGGGGGGTTAAGTCTTCGAGCGTTTGCTCCTGGGAGGGAGCCGTGAGATCGAACAGCATTTCCAAAACCGCGTGCGCCGCCGGCGACCCCGAACTCTACTCGATCGGCGACATCGTGAGGCAAAGCGGTTTCCACTACCACCAGATCAGGAAAATTATAAAGCTCGGCGCGCTCCGGCCTGCTTATCGCGCGGGCGACCTAGGCATGATGCTATTCACTGTCGAGGATATGAATTGGATTGTGGCCCAACTCTTACGCTCGGCGAACAGGCAGCCGGCGGATCATCCGGTGCCCTACGCGGTATGAACGCGCCGAACGATGGAGGATTCAACTAATGAAACTTGGTCCGCATGAACGTGAATTCAACCGCAGGGTGCAGCAGAAGATCGATGCTGGCATGTTGCGATCTTCCGCCATCCAAGCCCTCGTCAAAGAGGATCCAGCCCTGCATTTGTGCTACCTCGCCGCCTACAACGATCGGCTCGGGTATACCTACGGAGCATTACAGGCCCGCAAGGCGCTGGCCGCACTGTAGTAACGACGAAAGCCTCCGCCCGACCGGCGGGCGCTTTCACATTTGGGAGTGAGACTTATGGCAACGACAGTCACAATCGCGACGCTGCCGGCGGCCAGCGGCTCCGCGCCGCACAGCGTCGACATGACACTGACAGCAACCCAGGCGCAGAAGTTAAATCAGATTACGCAAGGCTTGAAGGCCGACAGCGCCCAGCTCGCGGGATCTGGTAGCGTGATCGTGAACCACAAAGACGCCCTGAAATTCCTGATCGAAACGGCGGCAGTGCCGTAACACAACCGACAAACCACCAACATCGGAGAACGCAAATGACTACATTGCTGGCTGGAGAGCCCGAGGTAAAAACACTCAAGGCCGCCGACATCATCGAGCCGGACAGGTACTACGGCGCAGCGGAGATCGAAAAGTTGCTGGACATTCCACGCGAGTACTTCTTGCGCGCCATCCGAACCATGAATTATGGATACCAGGGAAACATCGACATGCACGGTGGCGTGTCGGGTGTTGATATTTTGCGCGGCATTGCCAAGCATGATCTCAAACATCACGTCACGAC
>JACZTW010000018.1 GCA_022573485.1 Planctomycetota bacterium | reverse complement strand
ATGCGCCGACGCCGGAAGAGCTTCGCAGGGATAAGAAAGCATTCAAGAAGCGCCTCAAACTGACTCGCCTGGACGCCGATTCGGGCTTGGGCGTCGGGCCGATGTCGGGCGGCAGGTCTTCGGGGATCGTGGCCATCATGCCGCCGGCTCAGTTCCGCCAAGCCATCTGGGACGCGCTGGTCGCACGCGGCAGACTCAAAGCCTCAGGTCACGGGCTTTATGAGATCGCTGATCCGTAGTCTTCCGCGGTCCGGGGAGGTTTTCATTGACTCGTCCGGGGCGCCGGCGCGTTCAAAGGAATACGGCGTGCATCCAACTCGTCGGATGGGCGGGCGGTCGAGTGACGCGAAGAAGCAAGCGGCGTAGCCGCCGGTTCTCGAACGCGCAACCCTGCTCCCTATTCCCTATTCCCTGCTCTCGTTCCCTGTTTCCCTCTCGGGCGACGGACGGTTGTCATCCTGCAGTGATGCGCTAAACTATGGGTAGTATGGTTTCTTGGTATACACCTCAATTCGCCGGGTTCTTTTGTTTTTCGATCAGCGTGGTGCTGGCGATCATGCTGATTCTGTGGCGTGGCGGACGGCGGCTGGACTGTCCGGGGTGCCATCATCGCAATCCTGGGCATGCGCATTTCTGCGGACACTGTGGGCAAAATCTGGAAGAGTGAAAGTGCCTCTCGGCGAGAATCCGGGGGCAGCCGATTCTTGCATTGGCAATGCAACTCGTGGGAACCTGATAGAGACTTCGTAGCGACTGCTAAACGGCAAGCCAGTGGGGAGATTCCACATATTAAGTTCGTCGTCCGGTTCGGATGAGCGTCGCGTGATCGCGTGCGCTGGTATAGAATCCGCTGTGATGGACGTTTGCAATTCGGTAGATCGGCAGAAACTCCGGCGCAGGCTGCTGCGGTGGTACGATCGCAACCGCCGCGACCTGCCGTGGCGCAGGAACCCCCGAAATGCCTATCACCAATGGCTGGCGGAGATCATGCTGCAACAAACGCAGGTGGCCACTGTGGTGCCCTATTTTCGGAGATTCATCAAGCGGTTTCCGACGGTTCGCCGATTGGCAGACGCGCCGCTGGACGACGTTCTGCGGTTGTGGGCGGGGTTGGGGTACTATGCTCGGGCCAGAAACCTTCACAAGTGCGCCCGAATCGTCGCTCGCGAACACGGCGGGCGATTTCCTAACACGGTCGAAGGACTGTCCGCCCTGCCCGGCATTGGTCGGTACACCGCCGGAGCGATTGCTTCCATCGCGTTCAACAGGCGCGCGCCGATTCTCGACGGCAATGTCAAGCGCGTGCTGTCTCGATTGTTTCAAATCGAATCAGACATCCGCCGCAACGAGACGGCGGATCATCTGTGGACGCTGGCCGAAGCAATTCTGCCACGGAAGCGCTGCGGCGATTTCAATCAATCGCTGATGGAACTGGGCGCGACCCTGTGTCTGCCGCGAAATCCAAACTGTCCCGACTGTCCCGTGTCGGGCATATGCTCGGCACACGCGGCGGGCGTGGTTGACGAACTGCCCCGAGCCGGACGCCGGCCCGCTCCGAAGGAAGTTCAAGTTGTGGTGGCGGCGGTTCGGCGGAACGGGAAGTTCCTGATCCGCCGCAGGAAAGCGGACAGTTTGTGGGGCGGAATGTGGGAGTTGCCGTCGATCCAAATGAATGGACACAAAAGCCGCAAAGCCGCGCTGGTGGAGCTGCTGTCGGCGCTGCCGTCGGTCCTGCCGACCGACAGCGCTTTCGATTCTCAAACACCCGCTCGGCCTTGTGGGCGGATTACACGCCGGCTGACCCATCGAATCATGCGTATGAGTGTCTATTTGCTCCCGAGTCCAGCCTCTTCCCATCCTCTGCGGAGGTGTGAGGATTTCAAATGGATCAGGCCGACGGAATTCGATCGCTTCGCGTTTTCGACAGCACAGCGCAAGATCATCGACATTGTATTGGCGAAGACAAACGAGAAGCACGAGCGCAATGACGACGATTGACCCTCAACAATATCGCCGGCGTGTACGGGCTGCCGTCATTTCAGTGCTGGTCGGCCTGGGCATGTTCGGCATGAAGATCACGGCGTATTTCATCACCGGCTCAGCGGCGATTCTTTCGGACGCGATGGAATCGGTGGTCCACGTTTTGGCGACGAGCTTCGCGTTTTACAGTGTGCTGCTGAGCGCCCGGCCGGCGGACGAATCTCACCCCTACGGCCACGGGCGGATCGAGTTTTTCTCGGCCGGCATCGAGGGCCTGCTGATCGTACTGGCGGCGATTGCGATCATCTTCGTGGCCGCCCCGAAGCTCCTCGATCCTCGCGAACTGGTAGACCTCAACATCGGGATGGCCATCACTGCACTCGCCGCCGTGGTCAATCTCCTTCTTGGCTGGTATTTGATTCACGTCGGGCGAAAGGAAGCATCGCTGACGCTCGTCGCCGACGGCAAGCACGTGCTGACCGACTCGATCACGAGCTTCGGGGTGATCGTTGGGCTGGTACTGGTACTGCTTACCGACTGGTTGATTCTCGATCCGATTGTCGCGATCCTCGTGGCTTTTAACATTGTGGTGACCGGATTCAAGCTGGTGCGCCAGTCCGTCGGCGGGCTGATGGACGAAGCCGATCTGGACTTCATCTCCAGAGCGACACAGGCGTTGAATGACCGCCGCCAAGCAGAATGGATCGACGTCCATCGCCTGCGGTGCTGGAAGTCGGGCGAAACGCACCACCTCGACTTCCATTTGACCCTGCCCTACTATTTGAACGTAACTCAGGCCCACGATGTCGAGGCGGACCTGAGCAAGACGCTCCACGAGGCACTGGGCCAGCCTGTCCAGTTTCTTGTTCACCATGACCCTTGCGTGCCGGCCTGCTGCACCTTCTGTGCGGTCAGTGACTGTTCTGTGCGGCAGAGCGAGATGTCGGAGCAACTGCTCTTCAGCGCCGATCATGTGGTGCGGGAGGCTCAATACCTTGAGGATTCAGAGGGGGCTCCATCGATGGCAAGCGAATCGGTGTAGCCTCCTGCTCTCGTTCTCACAATAGAGGGTGTCTCGTCCACACTGGAGCGTATTCCGGCACGAGGAAGGGGTTGCCGTTTTCGTATGGTGATGGTCGATGGGAGGGGTTATAATGCGGGATTTCATGCCCCGTGCAGGCTATGATTCTTGAAACTCGGTCGTCCTATGGCATCGGAATCCAGGAACAAATTAACGGTCGTAGTCGGCGTCGGCCTGATCGTCGTCGCCGGGGGCGCCTCGCTGTACTTCAAGTCCAAGGCAGACTCGATGTTGCAGGCGTCCGAAGTCGAACAGACTGTGCCGCTGACCATTGTGGCTGTGCATGAAGTGAAGCCGACCCAGCGCCCGCTGCGTTTTGCAGTAAGGGGCGTGCTCCAAGGCGTCCAAGAGATCACTGTCTCCGCTGAAGTTCAGGGCCTGGCAATCGGCAAATCCGTGCATGAAGGCCAGATCGTGAAGCCGGGCGACACCCTCTGTCAGATCGACCCCACATTTCACAAGCTATCTCTGGAACAGGCAGAGGCCGAGCTCGAGAAGGCCGAAGCCGTGCTGTCCAACGCGGAAGCGGTTCTCGCCAAGGTGCGGGAAATGCAGGAAGACGTCAAGACGCCATTGGAGCAGAAGCTGCGGCGTGCGGAGCGCGATCAGGCCCGGGCCGCCAGGGATCAGGCTCGAACACAGGTTGAGCGAGCGAAGGAGCAGCTCGCCCGCTGCACGATTTCTTCTCCGATTTACGGCGCTATTAACCGCGTGTTCTACGAGGATGGCGAGCTGCTGGCTCCGATGGCCCCGATCGTCGAGATCATCGACTTGAGCACCATGAAACTGGTCGTCGATTTGACCGATTTCGAGGCAGCGCAGCTCGCTATCGGGGACACTGTCGCCATTGCCTCGCCCGCCTGGCCTGGAGCGTCTTTCGAGGGAGCGGTCCACTCCATTTATCCCAAAGCCAATCCTCTGACGCGGCGCGTGCCGATCGAGATTCACTTGCAAAACGCCGCCGGCAAACTGCGTTCGGGATCGTTCGTGAGTTGCGTCATCGAGAGTGCGACGACCACGCCCAAGCTGCTCGTGCCCGCCAAAGGCGTGCTGCACGACTTCGGCACGGACTATTGCTACATCGCCGAACCGCACGAAGAGCACCACGTCGTCCAGCGCCGCAAGATCCGCATCTCGCCCTGGCCCGGGTCGGTGAGCGTGGTCGAGGTCGTCGCGGGCCTGCAAGAAGGCGATCTTTTGATCCTCAACAAACATCACGAAGTGGCCATCGAACAAACCGTGACGGCCCGGCGCGCGTCCGATGGCCCCCGTTCAGATTCCTCCCACACCACAGACGAATAGGGATCGGAAAGCGACGCTATGTCCCTGGCAAAGTTCTCGGTAGATCAGGCGATCTTCGTCAACCTGCTGTTCCTGGTGTTCCTGGCAGCCGGACTGGTGGTCTACTTCCTGCTGCCTGTTGATGTGTATCCAGACCTCTCACTCGACGAGGCCTGGATCCAGACAACCTACGCCGGGGCCTCGCCTGAGATTGTCGAACAGGATATCACCGAGCCAATCGAGAAGGAACTGAAGAATATCCCCGGCGTCGCCCGGATCACCAGCAATTCGGTGGCGAACTTCTCGCACATTTTCGTGAAGTTCAGCGAGGATCTGGACCCCATCGACTACGAAGCCGCCTTCCAGGAAGTGCGCAACCGACTGGATCGAGTGCCCGCTCTGCCGTCCGGCGCGGAAGAGCCGCTCCTCACCCGGCTGACGGTGGGCGAACTCTGGCCTATCGTGCAGGTCGTTATCGCCGACGAAGGCTATGGCGATGAACGCGTCATCCGCGAGGTCACACGCAATCTAGCACGAAAACTGGAGGATATTCCCGGCATCTCGAAGATCAAGGAGATCGGCCTGCGCGACCGAGAGATTCACATCCTCGTCGACAAGTACGCCCTCGAGCAATACCAGGTTTCTCTCAGTGAAGTCGCCGGCATCCTTACCAACAGCAATCGGGACCTCCCGGGCGGCACGGTCCAAACCAGCAGCGAGGAGTTTGCGGTCATTGCAGCGGGCCAACCCGCGACGCCCGAGGAGATCGGGCGCACGATCATCCGGCAGAGTCCCACCGGCGATCATGTCTATGTGGACGACATCGCGACGATTCAAGAAGACTACGAGCGCCGAATAACGATCTCCCGGTACATGGGCAAGAAGTGTGGGTTTCTCTACGTCGCCAAGAAGCGCCATGCGGATTCGATCACGGTGCGGAACGCGGTAGACGAAGCCATCGCACGGTACCGGGAGACCAGTCTGCCGCAGGGCGTATCGGTGAGTCTCTTTGCCGATTCGACGCTGATGATCTCCAGCCGCCTCGGCGTTCTCAAGAAGAACCTCGGAATCGGGCTGGTCCTCGTGTTTTGCGTGTTGTGGATGATCATCGGCGTTCGGAACTCGATCTTGGCGGTGGTGGGCATTCCGTTCTCGTTTCTGTGCGCGTTTATTTTCATGTGGTTCATCGACGTAAGCATCAACGCAGTGAGTGTTTTTGCGCTCGTTTTGATCAGCGGCATGATTGTCGATGACGCCATCGTGGTTCTGGAGAACATCTACCGCCATGTTCAGGAAGGCCGGCCAATTCGAGAGGCAGTCATCGAGGGCACGAATCAAGTTATATTGCCCGTGGTGACTTCTGCGCTGACCACCGTTGCGGCATTCCTGCCGCTGCTGCTCATGACGGGCATGATCGGCCGATTCTTCTCGATCATCCCCAAGACCGTGACGGTCACGCTTTTGGCATCGCTCTTCGAGTGCCTGGTGATTCTGCCGAATCATTACCTGCACTGGGGTCCCAGGCGCAAAAAGATCGATCGCGGAGCCGCGGGCTTCAGCCCGCGCGGACTTTCCCAGAGTGCGCCGTTCTCACCATTGCGAAGATCCGGCTCGTGGATCGCTCGGACATTGCAGTTCTACCTTCAAGTCGTTGAACAGGCCATGGCCCGGCGTTACCTTTGCCTGAGTGTATTGGCGGCGCTGGCGCTGTGCGCATACCAAGGCCAAAGGACGCTGGCCATCGAGCTGTTTCCCTCCGATTTCCCGACGCTGGTCACGACCTACAGCGTTGCTCCGGGAGCGAGCCTGGAACAGACGGACGAGGTCAGCCAGAAGATGATGCACGTGTTCGGCGATCTGGCGGAGAAAGGGTACGCCAAGGCCTACAGCTCGACGGTTGGTTTCCAAGTCACCGAAGACAACGAACTGCGCTTTCGGCCTAATTTAGTCCAAATCATCACTGAACTCCGACAGCGGGGGAATCAAGATTATGATCCGGAGCGCGTCATTGACGAAACGCGCCGTCGCCTGTCCGACTTCGTACGCGACAATCCGCAACTGAACATTGAAAACCTCACGGTTTGGGCGATCCAGGACGGCCCGCCCATCGGCAAGCCGGTGGCCATCCGCATTGAACACCCCGACTATGAAGTGGCCAAGCAGGTCGCCGGCAGGATCGAGGATCGGCTCCGCCGAATGGTCGGCGTGTTCGACATCGGCGACAATCTGGATATGGGACAGCGCGAGCTGCGCGTCAGCCTGAAAGAAGCCGAGGCCTCGGAGTTTGGTCTGACCTTCGCGGACGTGTTCCGCACGCTCGCCGGAGCCAACGACGGCTTCATCGTCGGCACGTTCAACGATCTTGCGTACGCCGAAGACCTCGATATTCGATTGAAGTACCAGGAGCAATTCCGCTCGAACGAAGACCAGCTCCTGAACGTGAACATCAAGTCGCCGACGACCCAGGCGCTGCTGAGCTTGAGCCAGGTGGCTCACCTGCAATACCGCCAAGGGTATGCCAATCACTATCGCCACAACGGCAAACGCGCCGTGCTCGTGACCGCCGACGTTGACTCGACCGCGATCAACGCGGATCGTGTGAATCGGATCATCATGGCGGATCTCGCCGAACTCGACGCTCGTGACGATCAATTGACCATCGTTGCCGAAGGGCAATTTATGGAAACGCGCGAGAGCTTCAGAAGCCTGATCTGGTCGGCTCTCATCGCCGTGGCGATGTACTTGATCCTCGCGGCGCAATTCAATAGTTATCTTCAGCCGCTGATCGTACTTTCATCGCTGGTCTTCGGCACCATCGGGATGGTCATGGGGCTGGTGGTCAACAACTATCCGCTCAGCGTGATCACGGGCATCGCCATGGTCGGCCTGTTCGGCATCATGGTGAATGATGCGATCCTGTTGGTCAGCTTCATCAACGGCGAGCGAGCGCGGGGCGCGCCTGTACGGCAGGCAGTGATCTATGCGTGCAAGATCCGGCTTCGACCGATCCTGCTGACCACGGTAACCACTGTGATAGGACTGCTGCCGATGGCCATGGGCGTGGGCGGCTACAACAAGATTTGGTCGCCTTTCGCGACCTGCATTTGCTGGGGCCTGACCGCCGCGACAATCCTGATCCTGGTCATGCTGCCGGCGTTCTATTTGATCGTTGAGGACCTCAAGAGCGCCGTCCTGCGTTTGTCCCACGGGATGTTCGGACCGCCCGAGGTCGAACCCTCCGCTCCATAGCAGCGCGCGACCGGCGGCGAAAGCAAGCTACGAAGCGTGATGAACTGAGAATGACATTGGCGATCCAGTCTTCGACAATCGGGCGTACCAGTACTATGGCGGCAATCGCGCTTGTTTTCGGCGCCTTTTCGTTCGGCTGCGGGCCGCCGAACCCGACCACTCAAGGCCGATACCTCACGCTTCAAGTCGTGGACAGCGCCTTTCGGACCGCGCCCGATTTGAACCTGCACATTCCGTCGCCGGTGTACGACCGCGCCAGGAATGAAATCAAGCTGACCTGCGCGCGCAACGAGACGGTCAGCTTTTATCTCGTGCTCCAGCCGCAGAATGGCGCTTACCACAGTCTGACAATCTCCGCAGATTCACTGAAAGGGGACCGCACATCTCTCGATGTGTCGTCGATCAAGTTCTTCCGCGCATTGCCCGTGGACATCGGGGCGCTCCCCGGATGGCATATCAAAGCCACGAATCCATCGCGCCGGCAGCGCGACGTGATCGACATCCTGGTTCCCGTCGACGCCCCCGTCAACGGCCAACCGTACGCGATCAAATCGGGCGAGCAAATGCTGATGTGGGTCGATGTGGTTATTCCGTCATCGGCGGTGCCTGGGAAACTCTTCTCGGAGATTCGCATCAGCGAAGCCGGGAGGGAAATCGCGCGCCTGCCGCTGCTGGCAGACGTGCTGCCGTTCGAGCTGCCCGACGACCCCGGTGTGGCACTGCTGGGGCCTGTGAATCTGCAGAGGCTGCTGGGCCATCATTTGCGGACCAACGGCGAACCGTTTGTGCCCACTCGCGTCGTGAAGAACGCCCCGCTCTATGACGAATCCGTCGAGCTGATCAAACAAACGCTGCGGCTTCTTCAGCAGCATCGTGTGAGCCCGTTCTTGACGGGCCTGTACCCAATCAAGAAGTTGGATAATCGCGGTCAGATGGTCGTTCGCTGGGACGACTATGATGATCTCATCGGCGACTTCCTCGACGGTAAAATGTATCCAAAGCAGCCGCCCGTGCAGTATTGGCCGATCCCGATGGACAAGACATTTCCTCGGCCTCCGTCTTACGGCGCCCTGTCATCAGCCACCTATGCAAGCACTCTCAGAGAATACCTCACGCTGTGCTACCAACATTTTGTAGAGCGTGGCTGGGCCGACCGCGCATTCCTGCTCTTGCCGCCTCCGGAAGAACCGTACACATCCAAGGTCTTCCATAACTGTCGCAGTTATGCGGAAATCGCCCGGCTGGCCGAGAAAAAACTGCCGGTGGTCGCCCTGCTGCCGCCTCAAGACCTTCGGCCCTATGGCTGGGATGGTTATCCCTGGGTCGATCTAGGCGGGCGAATCGACATTTGGTGCCCGCCGGCTCAGTTCTTCAATCCGGACGAGTTCGACCAACCCAAGTTTCGCAATGCGCGGAAATGGCTGCAATTGGATCGCCCGCCCTTCAGCGGGAGCATCAGCCTGGCCGGCAGCGACACCGATGCGCGAGTTATTCCCTGGCAGGCTGCGCGTCTCAATGCCGAAGCTGTCCTCTTGCCCGAAACCAACAATTGGACTGACGATTACGATGTGCGTTCAACTCTCGAACAAATGTCTCAGGCGGCTCCTCCTTTGATTCTTCCGGGACGTTTGTGCGGCCTGGACTCACCTCTGCCGACCGTGCGGCTGAAAATGCTGCGGCGAGGCATGCAGGACCTGGCCTACGTCCGACTCTGTCGGGAGCGCGGACTTCAAAAGACCGCGGAGATCATCCAGCGCTCTCTGTGCCGGTTTGCAGGCGCAGAGGCTTATGGAGCACACTTCGAGGCTGGGCGCTTCGAGAGTTGGTGTCACGATCCATTCTGGTGGTCTCACGCGCGCGCGTTGATGGCGGCGGCGCTCCGTGATCGTCCCGCGAACGCTGAAGATGCCGCGAACGAGCCGCTTGATTCCATCGCCTGGCAACGCTTTCTGGAGGCGACGCAACAAGTTCGACTCCGGTCCGACGGCGTACGCGTGGGCCTGCGTCCCGGCGTCGGAGGAGCGCCCGGCGCGATCTTCGACATTGACGTGCTTCTGACGATCCAAAACCTCACCTCGAAGCCGGTCTCAGCCAGAGTGAGCTTCGAAGATCTGCCTGAGGGCTGGCAGACGGACTCGGGCCATGCGTTCGTGAACGCCATCCAGCCGTACGCCTCGCGGGCGGTTGCCCTGCGGGCATCGGCCAAAGTGCTGCCGGCGGGCGACGACGGCAGGATGAATCTCTCCATCGCTATGGAAGTGGATGCCGGCGAGACGACCACACACACGGTGCAGTTGTCTCACCTCACAGCCCGCCGACGCAACAAGCCAATCGTGATCGACGGCGACCTCACGGACTGGCCGACTGCCGTCGGAAACGTCGCCCGCAACTTCACGTCGATCGATGTGCAGACTGCGCCGGCGGAACCGTCGCGCGATCGCCAGCCGCCAGCCCAAAATGTCCTGGCTTGGGTTTGCACGGATGATCACTATCTCTATTTCGCGTTCCACTGCATCACGCCGAACCAATTCGCTTACCAAGCAGCCCAACGGAATTTTATCACCTATGACGACCGCATTCCCGTCGGCGAGGAGCTGTTGGAAATCCTGATCGACCCCAGCAACGGCCGATCGAGTTCGCCTGCCGATATCTTCCATTTGGCGATCAAGCCGACCGGAGCCGTTCTGCAGGAACGCGGCATACGAGCAAACCCACAGGTAGGTCCCGCGCACCACTGGCCGGCGGATATCCAAGTCGCCACCAGAGTATTGGAAGATCGATGGGTGGCGGAGGTTCGCGTGCCCCTGAAGGACTTCGGCCCGGGAGTCAGCCGGCGACAAAGCTGGGCGATTAACTTCTGCCGGTTTGATCTGGCCGCTTGGAGTTACTCCACATGGTCCGGCGCCGCCGCGAATGTCTATGACCCGAGTTCCTTCGGCAATATGAGCTTTGCAAACTGAGTTACGACCAGACATTTCTTTGAATCCGTCCGTTGAGGGGCTATGATCTGACAGGGCTGGCAGGCCAGTCCGGAACTGAGATCACGAATATGAGTCGTATCGGCCCAAAAACATTCCACGGCTTCACGCTTATCGAGCTGCTCGTTGTCGTGGGGATTATCGCCATGCTGATCTCGATTCTGATGCCCGCGCTGGGGCGGGCGCGCCAGCAAGCCAAGGCGGTCCATTGCCTGGCCCGGCTGCATGATTTCGGCACCGGCCTGATGACTTATGCGACCGATTACGACGACTCTTTCCCGCCCGCACTGTGGCTGCATGCCGATCCCGACGATGCCGCGTATGTTCACCGCTTTGGCTGGTCGGAGGTGCTGTGGAGTTACGTCTATAAGGAAGAAATCCGGCAGCGCGATAATTTCCCCGTGCAACGCAATGTCGAAGGGCGTCAGTGGGCCAAGTACTTGCTGTGCCGCACCTCCAAACGCATGGGTGTCAGCAGCGGGCACTACCGTGTATACCTGCCCTCTTGGTCTTACGGCACCTACAGCGTGCCGTACCGCCAGCGATGGGAACTCACCCACATCGACGGCACGCCGAACTACCCTGACCCCGAATCACCGACGAGTTATTCCGCGTTAAGGCCCAAGCTGGTTTTGATCGGGGATGCGAACGATCGGTCTTACCGTGGGAACGATAATCCAGTCGAGGATGTCGACGGCGACGGCTTCGATGACAATGACGGCAGTTGGATCGATCCCGGCGAAGCCAACGAGAGCGGCGTGGACGGCAACCGCTTTTCGGACCGGCACTACGGGTTCACGAATTTCCTCTTCGCCGACATGCACGGTGAGAAGGGTCGCCGGCTTCGCGAAATGCTCGCCCGCGACTGGGACTTGAACGGCATCGACGACATCACCGAGGAAGACGACAACGCCAATGACAACGAGGGGTCGTAACCCCCTGCCGCACGCTTGATTTTCATTCATGGACACGATCTACCTGGACAACAATGCCACAACGCGCCCGGCCCCGGAAGTGGTCGAAGCCATGCTGCCCGTGCTGAAGGACTCCTTCGGCAATCCCTCCAGTACGCACGCCGTCGGCCAGCGGGCGGCTTTTCTCGTCGCGCAGGCGCGACGTGAAGTAGCTTCTTGTTTCGGCGCCGATCCGTCAGAAATTGTGTTCACGTCCGGCGGCACGGAGAGCGACAACATCGCCATCCTGGGCGCGCTGCGCTCCAACCCCGACAAGCGCCACATCGTCACCACCAAGGTAGAGCATGAGGCAGTCTACCGTTTCGCCGAGCATCTCGAGCGCGAGGGTTACGAAGCGACCTATCTCGACGTCGATCAGGATGGCCGACTGGATTTGAACGATTTTCGCGCCGCCCTGCGCGACGACACATGCATTGCGTCCATCATGGCCGCCAATAACGAGACCGGTGTCCTGTCGCCGCTTGAGCAGATCGGCGACATTTGTCGCGAGCGGAACGTCCTGTTCCACACAGACGCCGTTCAGGCCATCGGGAAGATCCCCCTCGACCTGCGACGCCTGCCGATCGACTTGCTGAGCCTGTCGGCCCACAAGTTCCACGGACCGAAGGGCATCGGGGCGCTGTACATTCGCAAACCGCTGCGCATTGCCGGGCTGATCATCGGCGGGCAGCAGGAACAGGATATCCGCGGCGGCACGGAAAATGTCCCCGGCATCGTCGGCCTGGGCGTGGCCGCCCGCTTGGTCGGGGAAGAAAGCGAGAAAATGCACGCCCGCATGCGCGACATGCGGGACCGGCTCGAACGAGAAATCTGCGGCGCATTCTCCTTTGCAGAGGTGATCGGCGGCAGCGTCCCGCGATTGCCGAACACAGCGATGGTCGCGTTCCGAGGATTCACCGCCGAGGAAATCCTGATCGGCCTGAGTGAAAAGAAAATCTTTGCTTCGGGCGGCTCTGCCTGCCACAGCGGCGCTCTGGAGCCATCGAGAGTCCTGCTGGCTATGGGCATCGAGCGCGAGCAAGCCATCGGCGCCGTGCGAATCAGCCTCTCCCGCTATTCAACAGATGCAGAGATCGATCGCTTGTTGGCGGTCTTGCCCGAAGTTTTCAAGAAGATTGGATCACATTCGCGCGCCACAAGTGCGGCGCCATGACCTGAGTCGCAAAAGGCGTGGGAGATTCGATGCCGGAACGGATGATTGGTGTGATTGGCGGCACGGGATTGGGTCAGGCACTGTCTTCTACTACGGGCGGAGAGGAAATCCACATCGACACGCCCTTCGGCCCGCCGAGCAGCCCGATCACACTCACGGAATGGGAAGGGCAGAAAGTTGCGATCCTCCCGCGACACGGTTCAGGCCACGTGTTGAACCCGACGGAGGTGCCCTTCCGAGCGAATATCTATGCGTTGAAGAAGCTGGGCGTAACGCACATCATCGCCAGCGGCGCCACCGGCAGCCTGCGCGAAGAAATCCAGCCTCGCGATCTCGTGATCGCCGATCAAGTCATTGACAAGACTTACAAAAGGGACGGCACGTTTTTCGACTCCGGCCTCGCGGCCCACGTGGAATTCGCTCAGCCGTTCTGCGGCGTGCTGCGCCGTGCGCTGCTGGCCTGCGCGGAGCAAGTCGAGACGCAAGTTCATGACGGGGGAGTGTACGTCTGCATGGAAGGGCCGCAGTTTTCGACCGTGGCGGAGTCCCGCATGCACCGCGTCTGGGGCGGCGATGTAATCGGCATGACGTGCATGCCCGAAGCCAAGCTCGCCCGCGAAGCTGAAATATGTTACGCACTGGTCGCCCTGCCGACCGATTATGATTGTTGGAGGCCTCACGATCCCGGTAAGGATCAAGGCGCGCTTTTGGAGGAAATTGTTCATAATCTGGAAATCGCCACTCAGCATGCGATCCAATTGATCCAGCGCACCATTGCCCACCTCGCCAATCAAGCGGATACCGACTGCACGTGCAGCAGCGCGCTGAAGCTGGCCATTTTCTCCGACAAGGACAAACTGGAGCACGCCAAGCTGGCCCACTTGAAATTGCTGCTGGAGAAGTACATTGCGTTCGGCGACTGAGCGACAGGCCTGTGTTCTCTGCGGCTCGTGCGCCGCTTTGGCGCTGGCGGTTGTCTGCCTGTTCGCCGGCCGAGTGTCCGCACAGCAAGTACCCGTCGAAATCGCCGACGAGCACATTCAAGATCCCGACAAGGACCAATCGAATCGCGAAGGCGTCTATCTCAATGACAGTTTCGAGGCCCGCGAGATCATTCGAGAGGCCCGCGACTTCGTGGCGCGGATGGATTGGCCCGCCGCCGTCGAGAAGATGCATCAAGCCCTGGTGGACTTCGGCCACACGGTGATCGATCGGGGCGACGGAACGTCCATCAGCATCGAGCGATTCGTCAACCACGAAGTCGCCCGTTGGCCCGCCGATGGCCTGAGCGCTTATCGCAAAGCGGTCGAACCCGCTGCGCAACAATTGCTGTCCGAAGCCATGGGACGGCTCGACATTGAAGCGCTGACGACCGTGCTTGGCCGCTATTTCAGCACGGAAAGCGCCATCCCCGCAGCGGACGCGCTCGCGGAAATCCATTTGGAGAGCGGGCGACCGGCGCAGGCGCGGATGATCTACGAACGACTGGCCAAGATGCACCCGGACAGAGACCGGCTCAAGAACCAGTGGCTCTCGAAGCTCGCGATTTGCCGGGCGCTGGCGGGCGAAGTTGAAGCGGCGGACGCCCTGCTCGAAAGAGAAGGGCCATCCGTGCAGCAGCACGCGCTCGACTGGAAGGGAGGCCGATCGGCTGCGTATTCGATTGTTCGGGAAATCGAGGCCGATGCGCTCAGCGCCGAACCGCGCCCGCCGCGACAGGCCTGGCCCACATACGCCGGCAATCCCAGCAGAAGTTTCACGCCCCGAACCAACATCGTGCCCACCGCACCTCTGTGGACCTTCGACGACTTTTCTCCAAGCACGCTCTCGGGCGCAGACGGTTACTTTCAAAGCAGCAGCTATCGCACGGCGTACAAACGCGGGAAGTTCCTGGCACTTCAGCCGGCTGTGGATTACGGCATGGTGTTTTTCAACGACGCTGTTCGTGTCTGGGGGCTGCATCTCGAGACCGGCAGTTTAGTCTGGACGACTCCGGGTGCTGCGCCCGCTGAACCGGGCAGCGTCTGGGCGGACCGGTCGGTGCCGCCGTTCCACAGCATGACGGTGTTCCGCAAAGGCGTCTACGCCGTTCTGGGGCAACGCCCGACATCGTACTACGGCTACCAGCCCCCGATCGCGCAGTCTCTTTTGGTTTGCCTTGACGCAACCACGGGAAAGCAGCGCTGGTCGGCCCGCCCCGGCGATCACGGCGAAGATCCCAAAGAGGTCGAATTCGAAGGCCCTGTCGTCGTGGACCATAGCGGCGTCTTTCTGGTCGCGAGGCGCCGCAAAGCCTTTGGGTTTGAAGATGCTTTCCTATGGAAATTCGATCATGCGGGCGTGCTGCGCTGGCGCACGCACCTGGCCAGCGGATCAACCGGGGGATTCGGATACCGCAGAGCAACGCTGGCCATCCCGACCTTGATCGACGGAGCCGTATTGGTGCAGACGAACCTCGGCGCGATTGCTTCCGTGGATGCCTACTCCGGCCAGATCAACTGGATCAGCGTCTACGACACCGCTCGCCAAGAACAACGCAACCGCTGGCAAAACACCGGGGCTCATGAAGTTCACCCGTGGCAATACAATCCCATGTTCCCAATTCCGGATCGTCAATTGTTGGCTCTGCCGCTGGACAGTGCCGAAGTACTCATCCTGGATCGAGTCGACGGCCGGATCCTGCGCAGAACGCCGGTGGCAGAGTTGCACAACGTCCGCTCCGTGCTGGGCGTCGTTGAAGGCCGAATCTACGCGCAGGGCGACGATCTGTTCAGTTGGGATCCGAGTTCCGGCGCCGTGGCCTGGTCCCAACCTCTGCCCGAGAGCCCGATCTACGGCAGAGCCGCCTTGAGCACGTCGCACATTTACCTTCCATGCCAATCCGGGCTTTACACTTATCCGCTGCACGGGGGCGCACCCCAAGCCAAACCCTGGGACCACACGCAGGAAGGCGGAAACATTGTGATCCTGCCGGAGTCGATCCTGGTGGCAGGCAACAGCCGCATCACTTCCTACGGCTTGCGCGAAAACGTGTTCGCCCGGCTTCAGGCGCGCATGGATGAAAATCCGAGGGATGCCTGGGCCGCCCTCAACATGGCGGAAGTCGCCTATCGCACCGCCTTCTCTCAACCCTCGCCTTCAGTGAAAACCGCCGACTATCACAGGGCCGCGGAAGCACTCGCGGAGGCCATCCGTCGCGCGGGAGGCTTCGCAGCCGTCTGGGATGCGCCATTCAAAAGCCGCATGTTCCGCGACTGTCTCGAATTCGCCGATCTTCATTTGCGTGAGCAGCCTGCCCATCTGGATGCGGCCGTCGACATGATTATCAAGGCGGGCCTGTGCCCGCCCGACGCCCACGGCCTGCTGAAGCAGAAAGCGAAACTGGCCGCCGTGCGGAGCCGGCAGGAAGACTTTGGAAATGAGATCCGAGAATACCATCACATCCTGAGCGACCGCGCCTTGCGCGCGCTTCCCTGGCCCGGCACGGAAGCAGAACCCACGGCGGCGGGTGAAGTTTGCCGTGCCAAAATAGCGGACCTCATTCGGCAACACGGCAGGAAGATCTACCGGCCGCTCGATGAGAAAGCATCCTCATTGCTCACCCTCGCCAAAAAGGATGGAGACCTCAAACGTCTTGATCACATCATTGATGTTCTGCCCAACTCGCTGGCGGCGCCGAAGGCGTTGCTCGCGAAAGGCGCCCTCTTGCGTGATCGGGACAACCGACCGAGCCGCGCCATGCGCAGCTACTATGCCGCGCTGACGCGCTACCCGAAGCTCATTGATTCGGCGGCTGAGGTCATCAAGGACATCGCGCTGTGCTACGTCGCAGCCGACCGGCCCACGGCGGCCTGGGAGTGGCTGACCAAGGGCGGTCGTGAATTCCCGAACACCCGAATCACCGTGCAGGGCCGTTCGATGACGTTCCGGGAATTTCGCGCTACGCTGGGCGACGTGGAACGTCTGCTCCACATTTCGCTGCCTACGATGGGCATGAAGCTGCACGAGGGCTTTACGCTCCCTGCAAATGCGGAAGACCGCCTGCTGTACCCCGCATTCGCTGCCCAACGCGAGAGTGACTGGTCCCGAGTGCTCGTCTACCGCAACGGCGCGGTCCAGGCCCTTGACCCTGTGAGCGGGAAAGAAATCTGGCCCGAGCCGTCGCCGCTTGAGCGAAGACCTCGCCTCCTCGCCGCACTGCGGGAAGTCATCATCCTCACCACGCGCTTCGAGGTTCTCGGCTTGCAGCCCGACACTGGAAAGGTTCTCTGGCGCTACGGCGAGGCCGGGGAGGGTTTCGACGATCCGGCGGCTGATCCCGAGGATTTCCCATATTGGCGGTTGCACCGCATCCACGAGAACACATTGATCAGCAGCCGCAGCGACGGCCACACCATCCGCGTGCAACTACCGCTTGGGCGTGTCGTCTGGAAGCAGGATCTCAAGCATCGCCCCAGGCAGGCAATGAACGTCGGGGATCATTTGACGGTGTATCGCGCGGTCTCAGATGAGCAGCAGCTCCTCGTGGTTCTCTCAACCCGCGACGGTCGTGTTCAGCGTACGATTCCATTGCAGGAAGAGCGACCGATCCTTCGGATCGTCCCCACCCAGGCAGGCTTCGTCATCCTGATGACGTCGCAGTCCTTGATCGCCGTCGATCCGCTGAGCGGCAAAATCGAGTGGCGGAAACTGTTTGATCACAACTTCCTGGTGGACTCGGTTCACGCGGTATTGGACGGCGTACTCCTATCGCCCGACAGCCGGCACATCGTCAAGCTGAGCCTCGACGCGGGTCGGCAGATGTGGCGGTCCGCGCCGCTTGGCTCCAGGCAGTCTGATTTGCGGCTGTTCCCGGTCCAGGACGAACTGTACGTGGCCAACGACCGCCGCGTGTACTCGCTCGATCCGGCGACGGGGACAGACCTGGGGCGTTTCTCCCTCCCGCCGGGGGCGCACCTGGCGCACCTCATGCTCACGGACGAGAGACTGGCTTTGATCGGTGTGGACAGCGACTACTGGGTGGTTTCCGCGCGCCGGCCAGCCCAACTGGAAAACCTGCTCGACCGTCAATCGAAACAGCCTCTCGGTCGTGAACTTGGCCCGACCGAGTTCTATTTCTTCGATTATGCTATCATAGGGGTATCAGAGGACGCATTCCGCGGATGGGTCAGCTCCTCGGAATCCAATGACTGAAATACTGATGCGGTCACACGAATGACTTGAGTCGAAGTGCCGGCCGGCGATGATCGGACCGACGGCGCAGCCCGCCCGGAAACAACGAGGTATCCACAGGAGACATCCGACATGAAGCTTTGCACGGCCTGCATGAGCACCGCGCTTCTTGTTCTTTCGCCGTCCGCCGGCTGCCAGTCTTCCTCGCGCGACGCGGATACGGGCGTGGATGAACCGGTCTCGGAACAAGCGGATGCCATTCGGCGATTCAACGAATCCAAGGCGTATCAGGGCACGATCGGCTCGTACAGTTGGTTCGAAGGAATAGGCGATCTGCCGGTTCGCGGTTACGGTCTGGTCGTCGGCCTGGGCGAAAACGGCTCGCGCCGGTGCCCCGCCCGGATCCGTAGACGTCTGTCGGCGGAAATCCGGAAGAAGTACGGACTGGGCGACGCGCGGAAGGGCCTGGACCACATTTCTCTCGAAAAGATGATCAACGCTCCGGATACAGCCGTAGTGTTTGTTCATGGCTCGATCAGGCCGGCGGCGCTGGCCGGTACAAAGTTCGACTTGACAATCCAGGCCCTGCCCGACACGGAAACGACTTCGTTGGCCGGTGGCCGCCTGTACACTTGCGACCTGCGTTATTACCAGCAACGCGGCGCGGGCGTGGTGCAGGAGGGCAAAGTCGTCGCCCGCGGAGAAGGCCCGGTGTTTGTCAATCCTTTTGCCCAGCGCGAATCCAGCGCCACTCCGGTTGATCTGCGGACGGCCCGCATCATCGGCGGCGGCACCAATCGCAAAGCGCGCCGCGTTCGCGTGGTGCTCTCCAGTCCATCTTATGCGATGGCAGTGAACGTCCAGGACAAGATCAATGACCGCTTCGGAGGCGGAGCCAAAATCGCCGTGGCCGAATCGCCGTCGTACATCTCGCTCAAGATCCCGTCTGAGTATCAGGACCGGGAGCTTTATTTCCTCGCGCTCGTACGCCATTTGTACCTTTCCAGAGAACCGGGCTTCGAGAATCGCCGGGCCTTGGATCTGGCGGCGGAGATGCCGGACCTGCGGGCGCCGCACGACAGCATCGGCCTCGCTTTGGAAGGCCTCGGTAAATCGATCAGGCCTGCGGTCCGCAGCCTCTATACACACGCCCTCCCGCACGTCACGTTTTACGCAGCGCGGACGGGCTTGCGGATGTCCGACGACCTGGCCGTGGCCGTGCTCGGCGAACATGCCCTGGACCCCAACAGCCCTTACCAGGAAGAGGCCATACGGACGCTGGGCGAAGCAGCGAGCAGATTCCGCACCACGCATCCTCTCTGGCAAGTGTTGAATTCGAACCTCGATATCAACGCGCGCGTGTCGGCCTACGAAGGCTTGGTCGGGCACCAAGACACATTCGTAAGCTCGAAGAACATCGGCAACAACTTCATTATGGACCATATCCCGGCCCACGACGGTGGTGACTTGATCTATTGCAAGGTCGCTACCGAACAGCGCATTGCGATCATCGGAACGCCGCGCTGCAAGACACCGCTATTCTATCGCCACGCCCAGGGCTTGGTCACGCTCACCGCCGACGCCCAAGCCCAGGAAATCACCGCCATCCGACAGACCGCCAGCGGCCGCGTATCGCCGCCGACCACCGCGTCGCTCGAAGTCACCGAGCTCATCTCGCTGCTCGGAGCAAAGGCGGGCACGGACAAGTTCGGCAAAGTCAACGGTCTGGGTCTTGACTATGCACAGATTATTGATGTCATTGCCGGTTTGTGCGAAAACGGCACTATCGATGCCGTATTCAAGATCGAAAGGCCTGGAACAGTTGAGGCCACCGGACCCAAACGCCAGACCGGACGACCCGGGTCGGAGTTGTAGAAATTCCCGATGTTCGCAAAAGCCGAGACACAGACTGAATCGAGGCAGAGTGACGATCAAGGACGCTCTGAACAGATGTCGATATTATCGTTGATCGCAACGCTTGCGGCATGGTACACTGCCCGCCGAGAACAGATCGGCGCGCTCGGGCCGTTTGAGCGTACTTTGTCGCCGTGGATCGGCGAACCCTCGAGGGAACACGGAGGTTTCCGCAGCACATGATCCTGAAGAAACTCATATTGACCGGATTCAAGAGCTTCTGCGACAAGACCGAATTCGAATTCGGCGCGGGCGTCACGTGTATCGTGGGGCCCAACGGCTGTGGGAAGAGCAACCTGGTCGACGCGGTCAAGTGGGTGCTCGGCGAGCAGTCCGCCAAATCGCTGCGCGGCGGCCTCATGCAGGACATGATCTTCAACGGCTCTGCGACCCGCCGCAGCAGCGGAGTCGCCCAGGTCGATCTCATCTTCGACAACCAAGACCGCCGCCTCAACATAGACGCAGACACCATCACCATCGGCCGCCGGCTCTACCGTTCGGGCGAGAGCGAATACCTGTTGAATCTTCAGCCGTGCAGGCTCAAGGATATTCGCGAGTTGTTCCTCGACACCGGCGTGGGGATCGAAGCCTATTCGGTGATCGAGCAGGGCAAAGTGGACCACCTGCTGCAATCCAGTTCCACCGAGCGGCGCACGATCTTCGAGGAAGCCGCCGGCATCAGCAAGTACAAAGCTCATCGAAAAGAAACCCAGCGCAAGCTTGAGCGAACGCAACAGAATTTGCTGCGCGCCGGCGACATCACGGACGAACTGGAGAAACGCCTGCGTAGCGTCAAGCTTCAGGCCGGCAAGGCCCGGAGATTTCAAGAGTACGACCTCCGCCTGCGCGAGCTTCGCGCCGGCCATGCGCTGACTGAGTTCCACCACTTCGTGCAGGACCGCAACTCGATCAACGCGCAGATCGCGGCCTGTTCGGACCGCACCACACAGCTCAGGGCGGAACTCGCCCGGCAGGAAGCCGAGCAGAGCGAGTCCGCAGCCGCTGTGTTGCGGCTCGACCATGCGATCGAAGAGCGCCACCAGCAAAGCGCCGCCCTCAAGGCCCGCATGACCGCGCTGCAGGAACGCGCCCGCCTTGCGGAACAACATCAGGCCGAGCAGCGGGAAACCGTGGAGGCGCTTCGCCGGAGAACACAGCAGGAGCTGTCACGCATCGAGACCATCGAGGGCAACTTCGCCACAGAGCAGGCCAAGATCCCCGAGCTGCAGGACGAGCACGCCAGGCGCACACGACAACTCGATGAATTGAGTGCCCGGGACCACGCCCTGGACCGCGAAATCACGGACCTCCAAGCCACGTTGGAAGATGAAAAGACCGGCCTGGTGGAACTGCTCCAACGGAGTGCCCACGTGCACAATGAGATTGTAGGGCTGGACCGCCACCGCGAAACACTCACCAGCCAGAAGGATCGCTTGCAGAGCCGCGACGGCGAGCTTCGCCAACTTCTGGAGGACGCCCTTCGCCGCAAGGCCGCAGCCCGCGATCGACTCGCCGAGGTCGAACTCCTCGCCCAAGAACAACAGGCCCACTTGGAAGACAATCAAGCGGCCGCCCAGGCAGCCCGATCTGCTCGCGAACAGACCGTTCAGTGTCTCGCCCAGACCATGGCGGAGCTTTCCGCGCTGCGCTCGCGCGGCGACGTGCTCCAGGACCTCGAGGCCAAGATGGAAGGCGTCGCGGGTCCCGTGCGCGAACTGCTGCAGCGCAAAGCCGCCGAGCCCGATCATCCGCGCTTCGCCGCGATCCAGGGTATCCTGGCGGA
>JACZTW010000253.1 GCA_022573485.1 Planctomycetota bacterium | reverse complement strand
AGACCGCTGAAATGGGATTTGACGTCCAGCGGCATCAACTCGCTGAACGTCGGCACGCGCGGCGTGCTGGACAGCCTGGGCGAGCGTAAGGTTTATCTCACCAGCCTGTATCTGGAGACGGACATCGAGACCGACGCCCAGCGCAAGTACCGCCGGGCGGTCGATGATCTGCTGCGCCTCTATCAGGCGGAAAAGCCGTCGCGTATCGAGATCGGGTGGATCAACCCGCTCAAGGACCAGCCCAAACTTCGGATACTTTTGGAACGTGTTCGCAGCCGGGAACTGTTCGAGACCGAAACCGAGCCCTATGCCGCTGCGATCGAGCGCTTCGAGAAGGAAATCCATGAGCCGTTCCAGTTGCAATTGCAGGGCTTCATTGGCCGGTTGAACATGATCGACCAAAGCGCCGCCATCGGCGGTGGCGCCCCGCCGTCAGGAGGGATTGTCAACGCCCTGGAATCGTGGCTGACCCTCGGCAGAAAGGTCATCGAGGATCTGGCCACAATCCGAACCCAGCCGCTGCCGCCTTACTCGGCAGCGACCGTGAGCATCAGTACCTTCTATGACACTGTGGGCTCCAAACTCGATTTGGTAATCAACACGCCGCCCGAACGGCTTCTTCGCGGAGACGAAATCAACCCGGCGGTTCTGGACGTGCTCGCGTCGATGAAAACGGATCTCAAGCCGTGGGTCGAGCAGTTTGAGACAGAGAAGCAGAAGATTCAAGACCTGCCGGCCCTGGAACTGGATAAGCTGGAACGGTCGTTGCAGCAAAACAACGTGATCGTGGTCGAGTCGGAGGACGGCGCCAAGGCGCTGTCTTTCGAGGAAGTTTGGCCGGCGCTGCGCGAGGGGACCTTCGTCGGCCCCAACGAGTTCGACAAGCACCGCTTCGCCGGCGAAGGCGCCATCACGCCGACGATCCTGCAATTGATCCAAAAAGAAAAGACCGCCCTGATTTTCACGCGGAGTGGTGGACAACCGCTCTTCGGCATGAGCGGGTTCGGCATGAACGCCCAGCGCGGCTCCCACGTGGCGCTCAAAGCCGAGTTGGAGAAACTCAATTACCTGGTCAAGGAATGGGACGTCAAGAAATCGAAGACCAGGCCCACGTTCGATACGCCGCCGACGAAAACGATCTACATCGTGCTGCGCCCAGGGCCGAGCAGGGGCCAGCAGGGTATGCCCCTGCCCGGCACAGTGACACCCCAGGAGCGGGCTGTGGTGCTGACCGCCATCGGCGATTCGGGGCTGTCCATTTTTATGACCGGCTGGGCCATGATGGCGTCCAAGTATGAGTATGAAGGGTTTCTCAGTCAGAAATGGGGCATCGAAGTCGACGGCGGGTCGATGATCATCACCGCTATTCCGACAAAGCCCGGCGAGTGGGGCCTGTCGCGGGGATTCGATACTGTGTCGAGTCTGAAGTTTCGCGAGCACGCGCTGACCGAAGGGCTCGAACCGCTGGCCGATCAGTGTGAGCTGCCGTGGTCCACAAAAATCGGCAGAAGCGAGAAGCTTCCCGAGGAAGTGAGGGTCGTGGAACTGGCCTACGTGCCCGCCAGCGAGGATCACTGGGGCGTTAAGGATCCCATGGGATTCGTGAATCGCTTTCAGGATGAGGGCAAGACGCAGCAGACCGCCGACGACATCCCCGGGCCGTTTCCGATGGCCCTGACGGCGAGCAAGGGCGAACAAAAGATCGTTGTGCTTGCCGCCGGCGAGAAAATGATCAGCGACGCGATCGCCGTGTCGAACCAAATGTTCTATTCAGCCGGCGGCGGACTCCAGGTGCGCCGGCGGGCGCCGGGCAATCTGGCGTTCTTCCTGAACATTCTCCATTACCTCGATGACACGTTGCAGTGGATCAACATTGGTTCCCCGATCGATAGTTCGCAGATCGAAATCACGGATCGGCAGCTCACCTTCTGGCGGGTGTTGGCGGTGGGCGTGCTGCCGACGCTGGCGATGCTGAGCGGCTGCTGCGTGTGGTACATACGGCGGAGGTAAGGGCACATGAACATCAAGACCACCATCGGCCTCGGGATCGCGGTGATCGTCCTTTCGGCGGCCTTTCTCATCTTCGGCGGTGGGCAAAGTGCGCCGAGCGCCGACGGCGATGGCAGCCCGACGACTCCGGGTCAACCCATTACCGGGGCCACAGATGCCGAAGACGACCGCTCGCTGGCTCATCCGCTGACCGACGACACCACGATTCAAAAAATTGTGTATGAAAAGCGCGGCCAGCCCCGGATGGTCTTCGAGCGGATCGAGGGTGACGACGGCGGCGGGCCCGTGAAGTGGCAGATGGTCGAGCCGACGCGTTGCGAGGCAGCCACTTGGACGGTGAACGACTTAGTGCTGGCTGCCAAGCGGCTCAAGTATGCGTCGAAGTACGACATCGCCGGCGAGAACAGCCTGTCGCTCGAAGACGCCGGCATTCGGCCGGAGCCGGTGGCGCGATTCGCGGTCACTTCCGTCGATGGCGACACGGTCGAGTTCGAAGTCGGCAAACTGCTCATCGGCCAGCGCAAGCGCTACGTCTATCTGCCCTCGCGGCCGGATGAAGTGTTCGTGGCCGAGGAGACCTTCGACAATATTCTGGATCGCGATCCGGCGCAGTTCCGCGAGGGTAAGCTCTTCCGCATGATTGCCTCCCATGCCGTCGAGCTGGAGATCATCGAGCGCGGCGACGACGGGCTGACGACCTACAAACTCAAGAAGCAGGATGGCGAGTGGGCTTTCGTCGCTCCGTTCAGCGCGAAAGCAGAGAGCAAGAAAATCCAGGACGTTGTCAACATGATGAACCGCGTGCGGGCCACACCGTGGTTGGAGGAGATTCCCACGAGTCGCGCGCCATTCGGTCTCGATCCGCCCTACCTGCAAGTCACGGTCGCCACGGAAGAGGAAGTCGTCAAACCCGCGCCCGAAGACAAGCCGGAGGAAGATGGAGAGGAAGGCGAGACAACTGGAGAGACGACCGAATCAGACGAAGAGCCCGAACCGGAGATAGAAATCAAGCGGAACGAGTTCGTTCTCTTGCTGTCTGATCGCAGGCCGATTGACGACGACAAGAAGGTCTATCTCCAACGCGGGGGCGAGGAGCAGGTCGGGCTGATCAACGCAACGGAGCTTGACAAGTTCGTTCCGCGGCTGAGCGAATGGCGGATCATGAAGATTTTCACCAAGGGCGATGCCTCTCGGGCCAACTCGCTGAAAATCCAACTGTCCGAGAAAACGCTCGAGTTTGAGTTGCGCGGGAATGACTGGTTCTTTACGGGGACGGAACAGCTCGCGGAACCGGGCGAAATCGCTGCGGTGCTGGCAGCGCTGGAATTGCTCAAAGCGGTGAGCTTCACCGACACCGGCGTCGAGCCTTCGTTCGGCCTGGATACGCCGGCGGCGGAGATTATACTCGGATTCCCGGAGTCCGATGAAGTCTTGACCCTCCGCATTGGTGCATTCACAGAGCAAGTTGAGAAGCGTCTGCGCTACGTCCAGCGGGGCGGATCGAGTACGGTCGCGAAGGTCAGGAACAACGGACTTACCGAGATCTTTCGTGAGGAGGCCATCTACCGCAACCGCGAACTGCTGGACTTCGCCGACTCTGGTCTGCTGAAGATCGAACTGGCCCGCCAACTCGAGGCCTCCGGCCACCAGCAGCATCTGACGCTCGAACGCGACGAGGACGGGGTCTGGCAAATGACCGCGCCTACGCAGTCGGAGGTGGATCTTGAGGCCGTTCAAAAGATGGCCAACAAACTCGCCAAGCTGCGCGGCACCCGGATCGCCGATGAGCAGAACCCGGACAAGCTGGGGCTGAGCGAACCGGACATCGAAGTGACGCTCACCGTCAAAGGCGTGCCGACGATCAAAGTTCCGGAAACCGGCGACGAGAACACCGCACCTGAAATTACACCGGGCGAGCCGATCACCCGCCGGCTTGGGTTGTCCAAACAGGACGGCGTGGTCTACGCGCGCTCGCCGGATGTGCCGGTGTTCATGGAGGTCGATGCCGCAGTTTATGACGCCCTGATGGCGGAAGTGATCGACGGCGTGTTCTGGGATTTCGAAATGTCGCAGGTCGTGGCCTTCGGCTCGAAGGTCGGCGAGCGCGAAATCAGCCTGCGCAAGGTGCGCGATCGTTGGCAGTACTCGCTCGAACCGGATATTCCCATCGACGGGGCCAAAGTGGACCAGCACATCAGCAAACTGCGGCACTTCAAGACCCGCCGCTATGTCGAGTATACCTCGGCGAATCGCTCGGCATATGGACTCGACGCACCGACGCGCCAGTTCTTTTTCGAGGTGGAAGGCGGCACGCGATATGAGCTTCTGATTTCGGGCGTGGATTACCGGGGGACCGGCGAGGGTCTCTATGCCACGACCATCGACTCCGCCAGCCGTATCTTCGTGCTCGATCCGATGGTGCTGAAGCTCGGGGTGATTGAGCTTTCGCGACTGGAAGCGGAGTAGCGACTCCTACGCGGCGAGTGAAACTCGAAGTGGGATCGTTACGACTTCGGATCGGCTGCCAAACGGCAAGCCCACGGCTTGATCCTCCGAACTGACTTCGTCGTTTAGCAGACTACGGCCCGCTCGAAACGATCTTGGAGATTGAGAAGATCGGCAGCAACAACGCCATCACCACGCCGCCGATGAACACGCCCATGAAGACCACCAGCGCGGGCTCAATGAGGGTGGTGGCCACTTTGATCGCGTCGTTGAGATCCTTCTCGCAGAAGTCGGCGACGCGACTCATGACCGGCCCCATCTGCCCGCCCCGTTCGCCGGCCAAGACCATCTGGATGACGGAATGCGGATACAAATCCGATCCCCTCAGGCAGTCGCTCAGCAGATTGCCCTTGCGCAATTGCTCGTCTACTTTGTCCATCAATTCCTCGTAGTAGTGGTTGTTCACGACGTTTCGCGTGAGGGCCACCGTCTCGAGCATGGACACGCCCGAGTCGATCATGGTCCCCATGGTGCGCATGGTCACGGTCGTGTAGGCCTTGCGGTACATGGGCCCGATGATCGGCAGGTTGATTCTCAGCCAGGAAGTCACGATACGTCCTCGGGGTGTACGTACAAAGAGCCACGTGCCCAGGCACACACCCAGCACAGCCGGTACGAGGAAGTAGGCGTTTTGCACGAGTACTTCGCTGGTGCCCATGAGGATGCGGGTCGGCAAGGGCAGGGTGGCGCCCCGGCTCGCGAAAATTTGAGTGAACTTCGGCAGCAGGTAGGTCAATAGAAAAATCGCGACCAAAATACAAAAGCTCATCATGGCCAGCGGATAGGCCATGGCGCCCTGGATTCGTTTGCGCGTCTCGCGCTGGTTGGTCATGTAGGCCGCGGCCCGCTGCAGCATCGCGCCGAGCAAGCCCGAGGCTTCGGACGCTTTGATGATATTCGCAAAGAATCGAGGGAAGGCGCGCGGATGCTTGGCCAGCGCCGCGGAGAATTCCTGTCCGGATTGTACCCGTTCGATGACATCCTCGACGACGCGACGGAAGCCGCTCTCCGGTTCGTCCATGATGGTCGCCTCAAGCGCATCGCTCAGCGGCACGCCGGTGTCGACCATGATGGCGAGTTGGTTGGCGAAGAAAATGACCTGCGTCTGCTTGACCCGCCGCGAGCCGCCGCGTTGCAGGGCCTCACGGGTCGTCTTTTCCTCAGCTTGCTCCAGCTTGACCACGAAC
>JACZTW010000252.1 GCA_022573485.1 Planctomycetota bacterium | reverse complement strand
GCTCCACCGTCCAGTCCTCGACCGAGGTCTTATATCGCACTTCCTGCCCGGCTAAGTAGCTCTGGAGCAGGCCGGCGACATCGACCGTGCCGTCCTGCGGGCACCACAGGCCGCTGCCCTGCGCCCGGCGGAAATACTCCTGCACGTCATCGTCGCCCCGGCCCATGACCATTAAGCCGCGCTGCTCGTACTCCGCGAGTTCGCCCCGCCGCAGGAACCGTGCGCCGTCGCTGAGCAATTGCTGCAGCTCGGGCTCATCGGCATGTTCACGAATGATCGCCGCATTGCGGCCGGATGAATGCACGCCGGCCGTCTCTTCCTGCTCCACGATCAGCACGCCGAGGTTGGCGCGCTTGGCCAGGTGATACGCCGTCGCCGCGCCGGCCATTCCGGCCCCGACAATCAGGATGTCTGTGTCTACCTTCGGCACTTCGTCATATTCTTGTAGCAACGCGTCCGTAAACGAACAGGTAAAGAACCTGCGAGTCAGCGATTCACACGGAGCCGCGGGCTTCCCTTCGGGTCTGAGCCTCAGGGTCGAAGACAGCCCGGGCGGTCTTGCTGGCGAGGGGAACGTCTCACTGCGTCAACGTCCGCGCAGGCTGAAACCTGCGGCTCCTTGAAGTTGCGCATTGCGTGGCAACAACCGGCTTCGTCGAGCAGTTATGATAGATGCACAGGAGTTTTTTGCAATATCGAAGGATTACGCACATTCACCCGTCGTGGGTGTGGTGGTGGTCTTGATTTGTCGCGGGCTGCTTGCCGTCGCCGCTGAAGTATTGCGGCGCGAGCTTCTGCATGACGGCCGGCAATTCCGTGGCAGCGTCAAGCCGGCTCAACACGCAGTGGCACGTTGTCGGACTGGTCAAGTGGACCAGCTTCCAGTCTCCCACCGCGACCTCGTGTCCTCGATGTTGGCCGATCACGCAAGCGTAGTTTCTGTGCGTGCCGAACTGCTCGCGCTCGACCGGCGGATGGAAGATCGCTGCCAAGAGTTCGCCATCGCGGGAATATCGAGCAGCCACGCCGAGATGCGCGCCGAACCGCAGGACGAAGACTCGTTCGAGCTCGAAACCGCCGGGGAGTGTTTCGGGCAGGTCGAAACTCAAACCCGCGCCCCGCTTCCTGGCCTGCATGACTGAGACTTGTCGCGCGCCGTAGCGAGTGAGAAATTTCTGAAAGGCGCGATCGGCATCGAGCGGCAGGGCATCGAGCAGAACGCTGAAATCCACCGATGCCGCCGACGCCTCGGCGCCTCCGCCGAGCCAGGAGGCCGCTAAAATTCCCGCGCCGATCACGAACAGGATGCTGGCCGCCATGGCCGGCGGCCGCTGGAAAAGCCGCCACGGCAGCCGACGCAAACGATGCCGTTGGCCCTGATTAAGTCGTGCCTCGATCGAAGACCACAAATGCTCCGGCACAGGCACGTCCGCCTGAGGTACGAGGGCGGATACCGTTTCGGTCATCTGGGCGAGTTCTTCGGCGCAGCGCCGGCACTTCGCCAAGTGTGCTTCGATGGGGGCGCGCTCGCTGGGCGCCATGGCTTTGTCCAGGTACGGGCCGAGTTGGGGTTGGGCGGTCTTGCAATCCATGTCTGGCCTTCTTCACCAGCGAAGTGAATCGAATTCAGTTCCGGCACCTTGCCTGCCTGTGGGGACTTCCGTTTCCTGCTCAATTGGATGCCCAGCCGCCGTATTTTCTTCCGACGGGCCATAACTTGCCGAAAGGCGGTCTTTCAACTTCTGTCTGGCCCGGTTGAGTCGGGATGCGACGGTGCCTTCGGCACATTCGAGAACTTCGGCGATTTCTTGATAACTGTGCCCTTCGTGGTAGCGCAGCAGCAGAATGGCCTGCTCGTCCGCATCGAGGGTGGCCAGCGCGCCCCGCACGTCAATTCGGGTTATGTGACGCTGGTCGTTGCTGCTCGCCCGGGCGGTCTGGCGGACGATGTCCAGCTTCTCCCGGCCGGTGCGGGCCCGGCGCAGAAATTGCAAGGCCAGGTTGACGGCGATGCGGTAGACCCAGGTGGCCAGGGACGAGCGCCCGTCGAACTGCTCGATTTGAGTGAAAACCCGGACATACGCATCTTGAGTGAGATCGAAGGCGTCATCCGCGTTGCGTGTCATCCGCAGCATGAGTCGATAGATCTTCTCGGACGTGAGCTCGTACAGTTGCCTCTGGGCGGATCGATCCTGCCGCCGACAAGCTTCAACCAGTTCTCGCTCGATGTCGGACTTCACGCGTACCTCACCTTCGATTCTGATCGCAAAACCGCACTTTCTGCGAAGACGCAAGTGGCAGACCCGGTTTCGACGAAATGCGGTTTTGCTGCCCAGCGGGCTGGACTGCAATACGATTGTCTGTAGAATTCATTCATATTCATGGAAGAATTCATGCAGTTCAGGCATCTCTTGTATGTGGTGCCCGGGCTGTTCAGAGTCTATTTCGGCGACTGTGTGACTGTGTAACGAGGATTATACCGTGGAACTGATGAATTTGGAGGTTCGGAAAATGAGACGATCAAATTGGGTAATTGTTGGTGCGGCCGTTTTCACTCTGGGGACGGGGATTAGTGTCTCGCTGGCTCAGCATGGCCCGGGTGCGTCCGCCAAGGCAGCGGCGCTCCCGAATTGCCCGGTGATGGGCGAGCCGATCGACTTCACCGTCAGTACGGCGACCGACGCCGGGCCGGTGTTTTTCTGCTGCGAGGGCTGCATCGAGAAGTACAACAAGAATCCCGAGAAGTACGCCGAGAAAACCACCGCTCAGCGGGCCGCCCTGAAGGATCGGCCGAAGATTCAGGTGGCCTGCCCGATCAGCAAGAAACCCCTCGATCCGAAAGTGTTCATTGAGCATGAAGGCCAAAAGGTTGGCTTCTGCTGCAAGGATTGCATTGGCAAGTTCCAAAGCGATTCGAGCAAGTACAAGGCTGCACTGGCCAACAGCTATACGTACCAGACCAAGTGTCCTGTAATGAACGAGGAAATCGATCCGGCCTCATTCTCGGTGTTGCCGACCGGGCAGAAGATCTACTATTGCTGCGACGGTTGCAATGAGAAATTGGTAGAAAATCCGGCTAAGTATGCTGCCAAGCTGGCTGCTCAGGGCGTGAACATCGACGTCAAGAAGATCCTCGCAGCCGGTAAAAAGGATACTAAGGATGCCAAGGACGACGGGCACGGTCATGACGATGATCACAGCGGTCACGACCACGGCGGGTAGTCCGCTTCGCGTCGGTTTCCCACCGGCTGCGGAATAGTGAACTTCACGAGAAACCGGCGTTGCCGGGGCGGAGTGCCCCGGCAACGCCGTCTTATTAATCGAGGTGCGAAGTAGTGAGATTCGCAAATTCGACCGGACAAACGATTGCCGAATTTCGCTGGGGCATCTTGGCCCGGATGGCGCTTCCGATGGCGATCGTGGCGCTTGCGCCTCTCAGTGCCCAGGCCCAGGAAATCAACAAGATGTGCCCGGTCATGACCGAGGAGGAAGTGGACCCGGAGATGACCATCACGTTTCGCGGCAAGACGGTGGCGTTCTGCTGCGATACATGCATCAAGAAGTTCAGGGCCAATCCCGACAGATACCTGCCGCGACTGCCGCAGTTCGCCTCTGCGCCCGTCTCGGATGTCGGTGATCCCGATCATGCGGCTGACAAACCTGAGGCTGCGGAACACAGCCATGGCGAGGGCGTCGAGCCTGCCGGCGATGAGCGTTCGCCGTGGTGGGGGCGTGTGCATCCCGTCCTGGTACATTTTCCGCTGGCGGGGATGCCGCTGGCCCTGCTGGGGTTTCTGGCTTGGATTCGGCGCGGGAGCGAATCGTTCGCCAAGGCAGACGTCGCGCCGCTGCTCGCTGCCACCGTGGCTTCAATCCTTGCGGTCAATTCCGGCAAGACACTCGAAGACGCGACGCGGTTCAGCGTGTCAATGCGGGAAATCGTTCAAGACCACGAGTGGTACTCAGAGC
Organism: Planctomycetota bacterium; assembly: GCA_022573485.1. Classification (GTDB taxonomy): domain Bacteria; phylum Planctomycetota; class Phycisphaerae; order UBA1845; family CAIVHJ01; genus JACZTW01. Next base: position 1,765 of record JACZTW010000252.1, on the reverse strand, counting down.
GGATCATGGTGCTGGCTATCGCGCTGTCGGTGCTGCGGATCTGGCGCTGGAATCGCATGACGGGCAAGTGGCGGTGGGTGTATGGCGGCGGTCTTTTGCTCGTCTGCGGGATGCTCGGGTATACGGGCTTCCTCGGCGGCAGTTTGGTTTTCGGACCCGATCACTTGAAGTGGTGAACGGCAGTTTCGCGAAGAGGCAAGCCGTGCGGCGGCGCGTGTACGCCATGCGTGTCGGCTGCTAAACGGCAAGCCGTGCGGCGGCGTGTTGGCCCTGGCTTGGCCGTTTAGCAGACGCGACGTGTTGGGTCTTGCTCTCAGGTTGTAGACAATTTGCTTGGAAGGATATCCCGTATGAAAAAGCGAATCAGACACACACTGTTTGCATTGCTCGGTGCCCCGATGCTGTTACAAGTCAGCTGTTTCAACGCCTCCGACTTCCAGGCCATCGCCGAAGGGCAGTTCATCATGTTCGTCAACGCCCTGATCAACTCGGTGACCAGCGACGTTCTCCGCGGCGCCATCGGCGGCTGAGCGGAAGCTCGCTGCTCGGTTAGGTTCTCTCTGCTGGAAAAGTGGGTCAAACACGTTAATATGGCGCGCATGAAGACCCAGACGATCAGACATCATCGACACGCCAGAGTGCATCCCGTATTCATTATCCTTCTCGCCGTCGCACCACTGGCGGCGGAAGAACCGCAAGAGAAGCACCTCTACACCAACCGGCTGATCAATTCGTCGAGCCCATACTTGCTGCAACATGCTCACAATCCCGTCGACTGGCAACCGTGGGGGCCCGAAGCCTTTGAGCAGGCTGCCAAGGAGGACAAACCGATCTTCCTCAGCATCGGCTACGCCGCCTGCCACTGGTGCCACGTCATGGAGCACGAGAGCTTCGAAAACGAGGAAATCGCTGCGATCCTGAACGAGCACTTCATTGCCATCAAGGTCGACCGCGAGGAGCGCCCGGACATCGACGAAGTCTACATGGCAGCGACGCAGGCGGCGACGGGGCGCGGCGGCTGGCCCATGACCATCTTCATGACGCCCGATCGCAAGCCGTTCCTGTGCGGCACGTATTTTCCGCCGAACGATCGCGGCAGCCGGCGCGGATTCCGTGGGATGTGCCTGGACATCGCGAAGCAGTGGAAGTCCGATCGCGACAAACTGCTGGCCGACGCCCAGTCGTTGGTCAATCGAGTCCGCGCCGCCAAACGTATGGTGGGCAGTAAGCGCATCCCTGACCACGGCACGATCTCTGAGAACATCGACAAACTGCCCGCTCGATTCGATCCTGCGCTCGGCGGCTTTCGCAGCAGCCGCAACAAGTTTCCGCCGACCTTCGTCATGGAACTGATGCTCCGCGAGCACGCTACGCAGCAGGATATGTCCAAGCCGGCGCTGGTCGAGGCGGTCGAGAACACGCTGGACCACATGGCCCGTGGCGGCATCTACGACCACATCGGCGGCGGCATTTGCCGCTACAGCACCGACCCACGCTGGTTCGCCCCGCACTTCGAGAAAATGCTCTACGACCAGGCCCGCGTGGCCGGCGTCTATCTCAGTGCGTATCAACTCACGCAGGACGAGTTCTACGCCCGCACCGCCCGCGGCATCCTGGATTATTGCCTGGCAGACTTGCGGGACGCGGCGGGGGGGTTCTATTCCTCACGCGACGCCGACAGCGAAGGCGAAGAAGGCAAGTTCTACGTCTGGACCAAGGCCGAGATTGACAAGCTGCTGCCGGAGGCTGACGCCGCGCTGGTTTG
>JACZTW010000251.1 GCA_022573485.1 Planctomycetota bacterium | reverse complement strand
CTGTCGCGAGAATCCGATCTTGTTTTCGGTCGAGGTCAATTCCTCCTGCAAGCCGAGGAAATTCTGATTGGCTTTGAGATCGGGATACTGCTCGACGACCATCATGAGCCGCCCCAGGGCGCCGGACAGAGCCTGCTCAGCGCGGGCCTGGGCGCCGACGCCGCTGCCGCCGGCCTGCACGGCCTGGCTGCGGGCTTTGGTGACGTTCTCGAGCGTTTCCTTTTCGTGCCCGGCATAACCCTTGACGGTCTCGACCAAGTTGGGAATCAAGTCGTGTCGGCGTTTGAGCTGGACGTCAATCTGCGCCCAGGCGTTACGCACGCGGTTCCGCAAGCGGACCAGGCTGTTGTACATTCCCGCGCCGAAGAACAGGGCGATCACGCCGCCGACGATGACCAAGATTGTCGTATTTCCCACGTTATTCTCCTTTGCTTTTGGATTCGAGTTTACCGTGATGCAGTTCACCCAGCAGGCGCGCGACTTCGCCGTCTTCCCCATCATGAAAGGCGCCGATCACAGCCTGCATCTCGCCGGCATCAAACCACAACCCGTGCCCCTTCGGACAGCGATCCAGTTCGATCGGCTCATCGGCTGCCACCGTGATGGCGCGGAGTCGCCGCATGCAGCGCGGGCAGCGCCGATCGACACGCGGCCCGGGGGCCGCGCGCTCGATGGCTTCGCTGATCTTCCCGGGTTGGGCGCCGGCCAGCTCGGCGATCCAGGTCAATTCGCCGGCATCGAGCCAGCGACCGCCGCATTCGACGCAACAGTCGATCTCGACGCCCTGAAATTCAACGATGATCATTGGCTCGCGGCATTTTGGACACATCGGCGTACCTTCCATCCGTAATTGTGGTCTCTCGGAGGGCGTGCCGCAATGCGAAAAATTGGCGAAGAATATAATTGACGGGTGGAGGCTGTTGAACGCGGTGCCCGCGATCCGAGGCACGACCGTGGAGGGAGTGTATTGCGTTGAAGCGAATTCAGCCGCCGTGCCGTCACCTGTGAACGCTCCCTGACGGTCGCGTCTCTGTCGGAAGGACGGCTTCAGAACGGTTGGTTCAATTCGGCGGCGACCAGGTCGGGCAGGAACTTCAGGGCGTCGATGTGGCTCTTTTCGGTCCCGAAGCCGATCATGCGGGCGGGCTCCGTGTTGAGCAAGTCGAAGGGATACTTCTCGCCGTAGCCCATGAGGCTGCAGAGCATGTCCGTGATCTGGAGCAAGCACTTGGAAACTTTGTGGGGATCATAGTCATCGATTTCGCCGTGGTGGTGTTCGAGCAGCGGCTTGATTGCTTCGGGCAGGTTCCAGTGCTGGGCCAGCACGCCGCCGAGATTCTCATGGCACTCCTGTGCGACATAGTCAACCACGGGCGCCGGCAACTTTTGTTTGGTAATCCGCTGGTAGTCGTGCAGGATTCGCAGCAAGACCATCTCCCCGATATCGTGCAGCAGGCCTGCTATGAAGGCCTCATCGGACTTGAGCTGGCAGCAATACGACAGGTTCTCCATGATCACGCCTGATGCGACGGAGCGCTTCCAGAGCACCTCCGCTCGCGACCGGCCTTCGGCGGTCTTCTTGATCGTGATGGCCTTGATCGACTCCTTGAGCATCAAGCTTTGAATGCTTTTCATGCCCAGCCGGCTCAGGGCGACTTGGAGGTTGGTGACGGCCTGCGTTCCGGCATAGGCCGCCGAGTTGGCCAGGTGCAGCACGCGGGCCGCGAGCGTCTGATCCTGAGACAATACCTTGCTGATGCCGGGATAGTTGATATTCGGCTGGCGAAGCAGAGTCAGGACGCGTTGCGGGATGTGCGGCAGGTGCGGCAGATCGATGTCGGGATCTTCGATGAATGTCTGCACTTCTTTGAAGAGGCTCAGGTCAGCGGCATCGGTCAAAACAAACCGCGGCGGTTCGAGGATGCTATTGCCGTTGGTGCGCCACCACGCATCCTCTGGAATCAGAGGCAGCTTGTCGGCTCCGTCGTCCTCCGCTTCGGCCGTTGCGGTTCCTGTTGCACCCCAAGCCGCGGCGCCTGTGTCTCTCTCCGGCTCCCAGGCCGGGTCCGACTCGTCGTACGGTTCGGATGGCGCAGGCGGCGCGGCCGGTGCTTCCACGGCGGGCCCGAAGCCCAGCCATCCCATAATGCCTGACCAGAAACTCATGGACTCAACTCGACTACTGCCAGAAGGATACAAAGGATTCGAGCCTCCGGCGGGGGCTCTGATAACAAGTCGGCCATATTGACGCGTTATTTCAGATTTCATTGGCTTTGGGGCCTGCGGATTTCGATATTCCTTTTGGCCCCACGATTGGTCCGAACGGGCTGTGGGGCGTCGAACGCACGAGTTGCCGAGAAGGCCCGATAATGGAGGACTCACGGTCATGGAATTCCGCATCGACATGAAACTCGAGGTCGAGGACGAAACCGACGAACTGGCCACGCGGGTGCCGATAACCGTGCAGGTCCTGTACCGCGGCGGGCGCTGGCAGGCGCAGTGCCTGGAACCGCTGGTGTCCACGGAATTGTGCGAGACCATGGAAGAAGCCCTGGTCCAGGCCGCCAAAGACGCCGCCAAAGAGCTGGCCTCGGCCTAGCTCACCCGTTCCTGCCGCCCCTCCCGCCGCAGACGCAAGGTTGCACTGCCGGTGCCGCGGGCGTTAGCATTCTGTCATGTCCTGGGACTCGTTGACTCTGGCTTTTCTGCCGGATCGCTATGCCGTGTGTCGATTGGGGGCGGATGATGCAGTTCCCGATTGGGCGTACTCGCGCGGTTTCGTGTCGATCACGCGGACGCAGGAAGAACTGTCGATTGTCTGCCTGCAAGACCGTGTGCCGCCCGATGTGACTTGCCAGCGGGATTGGCGCTGCTTGAAAGTCGATGGGCCGCTCGATTTCGCGCAGACCGGAGTGTTGGCATCGCTGGCCGGCCCGCTGGCGGACGCGGGCATCCCCGTCTTTGTGGTCTCGACGTACGATACGGACTATCTGCTCGTGCCAGAGCCACACGCGACGCGCGCCGCCGAGGTGTTGACGGACGCCGGGCACCGCATCCTACCCTAAACATCCTTGAGCCGGGCCCTTCAGGGTCCGGACCGTTTCGTAGGTGGTCTATCGCGGCGGGTCCGTGGCCTGAAGGCCACGGCTTGGGGAGGAGACGCGAAACAGATTCGTCGGCCCCTGGAAGCGGAGTGGGTGGGTAAGCCGAATTCTGTCTGGGGCGTTCATTCATCTAGGCCGGCCATTGCTGGACGGCTCATGCGCCCTACCCGCAACTCGAAGGAGACGGGCCGCCTCCCGTTCGCCGAGGCGAACTCGCTGCCTATTTGGGCTTGCTGGCGGTGGGGTTTACCGTGCGACGATTGTCACCAATCGCCCGGTGCGCTCTTACCGCACCATTTCACCCTTACCTGTAAACCGTCTCATGCAGGAACGGCTCCATCGGCGGTGTCATTTCTGTGGCACTATCCCTCAGGTCGCCCCGGGTCGCCGTTAGCGACCACCGTGCCCTGCCCAGTTCGGACTTTCCTCACGCAATGTCAAAGAACACGACGCGCGAACGCCTTGCCCACTCCGCTTCCAGGGGCCGTCGATGCGGCGCCTCGGCGGGCCACACTGAAGTATACCTCAGGTTGCCGTCGGGATCGACAAAGCCCGGACAATTAACCGCAGAGCACGCAGAGGCCGCAGAGAAGGAAGAGAAAAGAACCCAGCGAAGCCGACGTAAGACGGGCAAGCATTGCACTCTCCCGAAGCAATGCTCGCACGATTTCGGTCGCAGCTTCTTCGCCAACAACTCTCTGCGTTCTCAGCGGTCTCTGCGGTTTGTTATCTTTGAGACTAAGGTATGCGTCGGGGACCGCGCACATGTTCAATTGTATTCGTAGTAGGCCAGCGGGTCGGCCTCGACGGGGCTCGAGGTCTGAACGACATGCCCTTGCTCGATTAGCGTGACGAGCATTTTGACCCGGAAATCCAGCCGCGTCTCGGCGAGAAGCATGTGCTTGGCCGGCGTGGCAGCCGGTTCAAGCAGCAGAAAGGCGATGCGGTCGATGACTCGTTCGAGGTCGTGATCGTCGGCCACGATCTCGCACAACACTCTCACGAGCGCCGGAGGCAATCTCTGGAGACAGTCGGCCAGCTTGGCGCGCAAAGCGGCCTCTTCGAGTGGAGTCAAATCACTAATCGTTTCGATTTCCTGGAGTATGGCCTGGCGGTAACTGGCCCGGTGGCATTCCTCTTGAATCGTGGCCCGCGCCAGACCCTCAATGAGGAGGTTCGAGCGCCCGTCGGGCAAGGACTCGTGCCGCAGGATCCGGCACAGGCAAACTGCAGGATACACCGGCGCGTGGTGACTATAGTAGTATGGTTCGTAACCCGGCTTCAGAAGCGCCATCACCACATACCGATCGGCGGGCGCTCGGGCCAGTTCATCGGCTACCATCTCACGATAGCGCGGCTCGAAGATGTGCAGCGGCTGAACACCGCCGGGCAGGATCACGCAATCCGGCAGCGGGAAAACGGGAATGGCTCGGTTGGCCAGTGGCATTGCGACATTGTAGCGACGCGACGCGAGTACTGGCCAGCAAGAGTTTGATTAGTTTGCCCTCGGCTGTCGTCGATGATTCTCACAGGCTGCCCGAAATGGGGACGTCCAGCAAGTCCCATAACAATCTGCAAAAAAAACATTTAGAACAGCCTATAATTTGCCCCGGAGCGATTCGTAAGGTATATTTATCGGGCGATTGGGCGGAGAGTACCCGTCGCCTTGATCCTTAACTATCGGACGCAATCGGCGGGGCCATATCGGCTGTAATTCTTTGCATGTCAATGAGATCCGGACAGGGCTGACGGGCGAATTCCAGGCAATCGGAGAGGACTTACGGCAGTTTTGCAGACCCGAGAATCCATCACTGAGGAAATCAGAGCGGCTTCGGACATCGCAGGGGTGATCGGGCAATTCGTGAGCCTCAAGCCGGTCGGGCAGGGCTTTCGGGGGTTGTGCCCCTTCCACCGCGAGAAAACGCCCTCGTTCTACGTTCGGCCCGCCGAGCAGTATTTCAAGTGTTTCGGCTGCGGCAAGGCGGGTGACGTGTTCACCTTCATCATGGAGCACGATTCGGTCAGCTTCCCGGAAGCTCGGCAGATTTTGGCGGATCGTGCGGGCATTGAGATCAAACCCGCCTCAGGCGGCAGCAGCGCGAAACCCGGCATTGGCCGGCGCGATTTGTTCCGGGCCAATCAATGGGCCATGGATCTGTTTCGCCGCGAACTGCTCGGCGCCGCGGGCGGTGCGGCGCGCGAGTATGTGGCCTCGCGGAAGATTTCTGATGCCATGGCGGAGAAGTTCATGGTGGGATTGGCGCCGGATTCCCACGATTTCCTGCGTTCGCGGGCTCGGCGGAGCGGCGTCCCGGACGACCTGCTCGTGGCGGCCGGCCTGATCAAGAGGGCGGACGATGGCGACCATTACGACACGTTTCGTCATCGCCTGATCTTCCCGATTGTGGATCCGACGGAGCGCATCGTCGGTTTCGGCGGGCGCGCCTTGGGTGATCAGTCAGCCAAATATATTAATTCTCCGGAAACGGCCGTATTTCATAAGAGTCAGTGCTTGTATGGCATGAATCATGCTCGGTCCGCGCTCAAGGATCGCGGGCGGGCCGTGCTCGTGGAAGGCTACACCGACGTCATCATGGCTCACCAGCACGGCTTTACGGAGACCGTGGCCCCACTGGGGACCTCACTGACAGAGG
>JACZTW010000017.1 GCA_022573485.1 Planctomycetota bacterium | reverse complement strand
GGCGCGTAAACCAGTTTCGTCTGTAGAGATTTCGGGGAGAGGGTAGACGCATTTGACAGCTCCTTGTTTTTGCGACGCCTTAGGCGGGCATACGCCCGGACACGTCACGTATTCAAGCCCACGATTCCAACGAGTTGAGACGTTGAAAAAGAAATTCGACCTCCGGCGCATTGCGCAGGTCCCGACCAAAACGCTATTCGATGTGGTGGTCCGTCACCAGGACGTGGGCACGGCAAGAGTGAGTAGACGCGACCGCGCGCGATTCCATTCACTTTTCCAGAACAAAGGCGACGATAGACCTTGGATAGGGTCGCGTCAAGTAAAAAACGATTATTTTCATCCGTGCATCCGTGTAACAGGTCAGCCGAATCCCTCTCCAAGCCGTCGCGCCTACCATGGCTCCCGATCCGATTCCTCAATTACATTAACGCAAGACTTACAGTAATAACTTACTTTCTCTGGGTCAAGAAGTAAGTTCCGAGAATACATGCGTCATCTGAACGGACGGAGCGCAGCGTTTGGGCATTTTTTTTCCCGAATTACCAGCGAGTGGCGAAAAACCGTTGCTCTTTGCCTCTCCGCAAGGGAAGACGCCGCTTACTTGGCAGGTGGTCCGACCGAAGCTGCCCGCCCCGGCACCGAACGCTTGAAGCAGTACTGAATCAGGCTTTTACTTTGCAGACCGTTGAAAAAGTATGGGGGACGGGCTTTCTCCCGATGCCTGTGAACCGCGGCCAAGTCGAATCCCAGTACCTGAGCCGCGGGCACTGCCACCCCGACGCTGTCGGGAGCCCGCGCGGATCCACGGAAAGTGAGAACGCCGCACCCCGCGAACGTCCGCGTCCCGGCGCGCCGGGAAAGCTTGCGGCTCGGGAGATACATGAATTGGATGAGTCACGACCCACCGGAAGTGATACCCTCGACAATCTAGCAGAGGAGCAGTTATGAAACACAGAAAGCTACTCATTGGAACCTCAATCGGATGCGCCGTCCTGCTCGCCGGTGCGGCGCTGTATGTCGGCTGTTCACCAAGCCGCAGTAGTGCGCGCAAAGGCTCCAGAGTCTCCGCGCACAGCGAAGACAGCAAGGACAAACTGCGCGGAGACGTCGATCTGAGCATCCTCGCAAGCGATATGCCCGTCAGTTACGCCAGCGGCAGGAGCGCGAACCGCGCCGATGGCCTTGGCGTCGAGGCTTACCCGAACAATTACGCCTCCGACGGCGTCGGTGATCTGGAGACACTCTTGGGGTTGGACGAAATCATTCATGATCTCGCTGGGGGCGACTTTTTTGGTTTCGTTGCCAGCAGCGGAGACGATGATCAGGTTCGCGTTTACTACGATGAGAATGGGATGCTTATGATTGAAGGCGACGGCGGCGGAGGTCGGCGAGCGCCTGCGCCTGCGTCGATTGCGTTGGGGCCGGGCGGCGGGGGTGGAGGCGGTCCCGGCGGAGGAGGCGGTCGGCTCCGTGGCGGCGATGGAGGCGACATCATCGGTGGCCGCTTCTCCCGGCCTTTGTTCAATCAAGCGGATGCCGATGCGTTGATGCGGCGCTTATCAGCCGCCGATGAAGTTTGGATCATTGAGAAGACCGCGTTTCCGGCAGCGGCGGAGCGGGGCGATGGGCCGGGGTGTGGGGCGCTGTTGGCGCGGCTGCCGGGGCAGACCGAGACCGTGCCGGTGCCGCTCAAACATACCGACGTGCAGGCCCGCATCAGCGGCTACATTGCCACCGTCGAAGTCACGCAGGAGTTCCACAATCCGTTCAGCGAGAAAATCGAAGCAGTCTACGTCTTTCCATTGCCGCAAAACTCGGCGGTCAACGAGTTCCTGATGACCATCGGCGAGCGGACCATCCGCGGCATCATCCGCGAACGCGAAGAAGCTCAGCGCATCTACGCCGCCGCCCGTCAGCAAGGCTACGTGGCCTCGCTGCTCACGCAGGAGCGGCCCAACATCTTCACCCAGAAAATCGCCAACATCGAGCCGGGCAAAGAAATCGATATCAACATCAAGTACTTCAACACGCTGGCTTATGTCGATGGGTCGTACGAGTTCGTGTTCCCGATGGTGGTCGGCCCGCGCTTCAACCCGCCGGGCATGACCGACGGCATCGGCGCAGTGGCCCGCGGCACCAACGACATCAGCGGGCAGAGCACCGAAGTGCAATACCTCGCCCCGCACGAGCGCAGCGGGCACGACATTTCGCTGTCGATCGAGATCAACGCCGGCGTAGAGATCGAGGACATCACCAGCCCGACGCACGTCATCGAGGTCGAGCAAGACGCCAGCGAGTTCGCCGCCGTACGGCTGAGCGAGTTGGACGCAATCCCGAACAAGGATTTCGTCCTGCGCTACAAAGTTGCGGGTGACACAGTCAAATCAACACTGCTGACGCACCGCGACGAGCGCGGCGGGTTCTTTACGCTGATGCTGTTCCCACCGCACGACCTCTCCGCTTTGCGCCGCCAGCCGACCGAGATGATCTTCGTACTGGATTGCTCCGGCAGCATGAGCGGCGCACCGATCGCCAAAGCCAAAGCCGCGATGGAGCGGGCCCTCAAGCGCTTACAACCGGACGACACCTTCCAAATCATTCGCTTTAGCAACGATGCTTCGCAACTCGGTTCGGCACCACTGCTGGCTACGGCGGAGAACGTCCAGCGCGGGCTGGATTACGTTCGCTCGCTGCGCGGCACAGGCGGGACCATGATGGTCGAGGGCATTAAGGCGGCGCTCGATTTCCCGCACGACCGCGAGCGGCTGCGGCTGGTGTCGTTTATGACTGACGGCTACATTGGCAATGAAGCCCAAATCTTCGGCGAGATTTATCAGCGGCTGGGCGATGCCCGCATCTTCAGCTTCGGCGTGGGCACGTCGGTCAACCGCCACCTCCTCGAAGGCATGGCCCGCCTGGGCCACGGCGCGGTGGCCTATGTGGGGCTGGACGACAGCGCCGGCGAGGCAGTGGACTTGTTCTATAAGCGCATCAGCCACCCGGCGATGACCGATATCGAGATCGATTGGGGCGGGATGCAGGTCAGTGACGTGTACCCGCGCGAGATTCCCGACCTCTTCGTGGGTCGGCCGGTCGTACTGACCGGGCGTTTCGAGGGCGACGGCCTGGCCGACATTCGCGTGACCGGCCGATGCGGCGCCGAGGAGCGTGAGATCGTGCTGACCGCCGACCTCGAAGACGAATCCGCCACGCACGCCGGCATCCCCAGCGTATGGGCTCGCACGCAGATCCGCCACTTGGCTGACCGCATGACGTACTCTGATGATTTCGAGCTGCCGTCGCAGATTCGCGAAGTGGCCTTCGAGTATAACTTGATGAGCAAGTACACGTCGTTCGTGGCCGTCGATTCCAAAACCATCACCGCCGGCGACCACGGCATCACCTTGGCAGTGCCGGTGCCCATGCCGGTGGGCGTGCGGTATGATACGACGGTGAGTGAGTGAAGCGTAGCTCGTGAAGCGTGAAGCGTCGGACGTGCCTCTGAGCTGGTGACTGGGGTGCCGGGCGTGATCGAGTTTGGACGAGCTGCTAAACGGCAAGCCACGGGCAACGTGTATCGCGATTCTTGCACGAGTGTGTCGCGGCCACGGGCAGGGTGTTTCGAGGTGACTTCGTCGTTTGGCAGACTGTTCGCAGGGACGACCGAGGCGATGAATCGCTGGGCTATTCTCACTGAGTCCCTCCGGGGCACAGGTGACTGGCGCTGATGCTTCCGGACGCGCAACGATGCAAAGACCTGCACACGATCAGAAAATCGTCGTCGGAATGGTCGCTGTACTTGTGCTTGGCGGTTGGATCGTCTGGCACTATACGCCGCGCAATCGAAACCAGCGAAAGGCGCTGCCCGGCGCACTCTCACTGGCCCGCAAGGCCCAAGACTACGACTAGGATCCGGCGTACTATGATGAACTGGCAGCCGCGGCACATAATCGGGTGTATCCTTTCATATATGACTGGCGCGGGCGCAAGCGTCGCAGCCGACGCCACCGCAGTTATGTGGAGCACTTGCTCAAGAACATGATCAAACAGGCAAAAGCGGACGATCGCACGGATGTCGCTCACGACTTGAAGGAATTCCTTAGTTCAATGCAGTTTCCACGCGGCAAACCGTAGATCGTGAAACGTCGGGTCGAGGACCCGACCTACACAACTACCCGAAGCGTTCGAGCTGCTGCTGACCGACTTCGAGAAACTGTGGGCGGGCGTCGCCAGTGATTCGTTGGCGGTTGTGCCACCGCTCTGAAGCAGTGGTTTCACGCTTGGGCTCACTGCTCAAGAGCCCACCGCGGCGGGGTACACAAATCCCACTTTTTCACTTCATCTGGGGGGTTTCGCATCCAAGTCACATTTTGAGCGATCAGTGAACAAGTAATGATATATAGAGCGTTATGCTCCGCGCGGGAAGGGGGGCCTGCGGGCGGAAAAGCCCAGTGGCCGAACAAAGCCATTTTGGCGTAAGTACAAGGCCGGCAGTGGGCTACGGGCTATTGTGGGCATGGTGTTGGACGCAAATAGACAGCAGGCTACGCGGCAGTACGAAGGCCGGCGTATGGAGGACCAAGTACGAAGTACAAAGGACGAAAGGGGAGCGCCCCAAATGGATCAAAAGCCCACTCTTGACTGCCTCTGCGTCCTCTGCGGTGAAAAACCCGGGCCTGGGAGGATGAGTAGGTTGTGAGAACACTCGGGCATATCGACAAGTGGGGCTGTTGACAGGATAATCCGCCAACCATGCAACACGCGATCGTTTGCAAAGAGTTATACAAGCGCTACGAGTCCGGCGCGAAGGCTGTTGATGCAGTCAATGGGCTGGACCTGGAGGTGCACGTTGCTGAGTGCTTCGGGCTGCTGGGGCCGAACGGGGCGGGCAAGACCACCACGGTCGAGATTCTCGAAGGGCTGCTCAAGCCGACGGCCGGCGAAGTGGAAGTGCTGGGCATTCGCTGGGACAGCGGCCGGGACCATGAGCTGCGGCAGAAGCTCGGCATCACGCTGCAGGACACCAAGCTGCAAGAGAAGCTCACCGTGCTAGAAACGCTGAGGCTGTTCCGCAGCTTCTACGACAGCGGCGCTGAGCCGGAGGACGTGATCCGGCTGGTCTCGCTGGAGGACAAGGCGAAATCCTGGGTGCGCAAGCTGTCGGGCGGTCAGCGGCAACGGCTGGCGGTGGCGTGCGCGCTGATCGGCGAGCCGGAGCTGTTGTTTCTGGACGAGCCGACCACCGGGCTTGATCCGCAGGCGCGGCGGCAAGTGTGGGATATCGTGAACAACCTCAAAGCCTCGGGCACGACCATCCTGCTGACCACGCACTACATGGACGAGGCAGAGAAGCTGTGCGACCGCGTGGCGATTATGGACCACGGCCAGATCATCACCCTGGGTACGCCGCGCGAATTGATCGCCCAAATGGGCAGCGAGCACGTCATCGAGTTCGGCTTGCTGCAAGACGGCAAGGCTGAGGTGCCGCCGGAGATGTTTCTGGATGTGCCGTCGGTGCGCAGCGCGGTTCGCGAGTCGCACGGCTACTTGCTGACGGTGTCCGAGCCGCACGTGGCGATTCCGGCGCTGCTGCAGCGCGTGGCGAAGGAGGATCTGCAATTGAGCAGCCTGACCACGCGGCATATCAACCTCGAAGACGTGTTCGTGGGTTTGACGGGGAGACGTTTGGATGAAGACGAGCAGAATGAGTAGCAGCCGGCGTCTTGCTGGCAGTCGGTCGGGTCTAAGGAGCCTGCGCGATCGCCTCACCGACACGGCACGGTCGGCACAGAGGCCGACCGCTACGGCGCACGACGACAAGGTTTGAATTGGGATGAATAGATACAACCCGCTGTGGCAGCTGATCACGACTCGAATTCGGCAGTTCTTTCGCGAGCCGGAGGCGATCTTCTGGACCTACGGCTTCCCACTGTTGATGATCGTGGGGCTGGGGATCGCCTTTCGCAACAAAGTGGAGCCGCCGGTGGGGTTTGTCGTGGTTGAGGGGACAGCCTCGGCGCAGGTTACTGAGGCACTCGCTGATAATGAGCGCTTCGAGGTGGAAGCGTATTCGAACGACAAAGCCTTTGATCGCTTGAAGAACAACAAGACGCCCGTCGTGGTGACCATCGCCGAAGACGGCCTGTACGAGTACCACTTCGACCCGACCAATCCAGAGAGCAAGGCGGCCCGCGATCGGATCGACGACGCGCTGCAGCGTGCCGCCGGCCGGCAGGATGTCATCCGGACCGAGGATCGCACCGTGACCGCGCCGGGCTCGCGCTATATCGACTTTCTCGTACCGGGCTTGATTGGCATGAACTTGATGAGCGGCGGCATGTGGGGCATCGGCTTCGTGCTGGTTGATATGCGGGTCCGCAACTTGCTCAAGCGTTTGCTGGCCACGCCGATGCGGCGGAGCCACTTCCTGCTGTCGATGGTCGGCGGGCGGGCCATGTTCTTCATTCCCGAGATGCTGTTCCTGCTCGCGGGGGCGTTTCTGATCTTCCGCGTGCCGGTGACGGGCAGTCTGCTGTCGCTGATGGTGGTTGCGTTTGTGGGGGCGCTGTCGTTCTGCGGGCTGGGGCTGCTGACGGCCTGCCGGGCCAAGCGGATCGAGACCATTTCCGGGCTGATGAACTTGGTCATGCTGCCGATGTGGCTGATGTCGGGCATCTTCTTTTCGTCGGATCGGTTTCCGGACTTCCTGCAGCCGTTCATCCAGGCGCTGCCGCTGACGCTGTTGATCAACGCGCTGCGCGCGGTGATGCTCAACGGCGAATCGCTGCTCGGGCAAACCGGGCCCTTGCTTGCCCTGACCGCTTGGGGCGGAATATCGTTCGCACTGGCGCTACGGTGGTTTCGGTGGAATTAGGATGAACCGCAGAGATCGCAGAGAGCGCAGAGAAAGAAGAGGGGATGCTTGGCGCTCATTGAGCCGTGGCCTTCAGGCCACGGACCTTCGGCGCTCGTTCCCGAGTCCGGTCCGGACCCTGAAGGGCCCGGCTCAAAGAGGATGACTCGGCGTTTTCAGCGATCTCTGCGGTGAGGATAAGTATGTCAGGATTTCAAGTTCGCGACCCATATGAGCCAATCGGCTTGCAGTTCGGCGATGGACTTGAAACCCACAACGCGGCAGAGCGTCTGTGATCCGGTTGGATCCGTAGTTGCATGGGCTTTGAATTGCTTGTGGAACTCGCGGAGCTTGCCGCGGGACTGAACGTAATGGAGCAAGTACCGCGCCTCAGCATAGTGCATTCCGCCCGGATCGGCGTAGAACTCGTCGCTTGTCGTCGCGAGCAGCTTCTTCAGGGGCACGAGTTGACCGTTGCGGAGGCCCTCCTTCAGCACGGGCAGCCGCCAGTTGACCAGGCCTTCGATGTGCCCGTTGTGCTCGCGGCAGGCCTCGAACAGCGAGCCCAGGCCTTCGTTGTACCACGCCGGGCACTTGGGAAAGTCCGCCTCCATGAACGGATGGACGATTTCGTGGACCAGCGTTCCGCCTCCCGTGGCGATGTTCATGATCAGCGCGTCATCAGATTCAGAGTAATAGCCGAAGGGCGTCTCCGGCTCATCGTCGAAGAATCTCTTGGCATATTTGCGGTAGGAGTCTTTGCCGTCAAACAGATAGATCACCAGGGGCCGATGCGGATCCTTGTCGAAGAAGTCCCGCTTGAGCAGGCGCACGGCCCAGCCGATGGTGTGTTCGCGGGAGTAGCGGAAGTCCTCTTCGCTCTGATCGCTGACCACGACGAACGGCTTCTGAACAGCGACCGCGAAGCCCGGCCCGACGATCGCGCGTACTTGTTGTACTTTCTTCTGAAGCGCATTCTCGCCGCCGAGCGCGGCCGGCGCAAACAACGTGCAGGAAACCGTCATAACCAGCCAAGCCCTCGACAAGACTTGCCCGCCTTCTGGTTGTTTGATGAGATGGTTCACCGCAATGCCAGCTCCAGTAAGACGACGAGTGCGGGGACCGCCGCGCCCGCCGTCAAGGTCATCCACACCAGTCGTTTCCGTTGCGATACGCGAAAGGCCATGATGACGCCGATCGAAATGGTGAGCACCAAGCCGACAGACATCAATAGGACAATGATACGAAACGGGGTCTTCTCCGTCGATGCCCCTTCAGCCCTGGGGAGACTTTGAGTGGTGTGGACCGCTGAGAGCTGAGCCACGATGGCCGGCGGCCTGTAGGTGTTGTCTTTGGTGCCGCGGTGCAGCATGAACGTTTGCCAGGAACCCGAAATGATGAAGAACAAGAGCAATGGCGCAACGGCGCAGCTCAAGTAGAGGTGAACCTTCCGCAGCGTCCTGATCGAGAGGCTACTGAACACTTCGCACGCCCATCCACGAAATGATTTGAACAACGCTCCTCATCATCGTCCTTCCCTGCATGGCCTGTCAATTGTCACCTTGGTCCAGGCCCTGCCGGACCACAATTGTTTAGACACGCCGGCCCTACGTTGGTTCCGCGAAAACGCGGATTTCACAGCGTTTCCTCTTAAAAAGTTGTCAACAGCTACGAGGGCGTCTAACATAGTGGTCCCGAATGGATGCGATCGCGAAGCGACGCCCTTCTCGACGAGGAGAAACCATTGAAAAACCACAACGGTCGAGCCAAACATTTGTTCACTTCCGAGTCGGTGTCGATGGGGCACCCCGACAAAGTCGCTGACCAAATCAGCGATGCAGTCTTGGATGCGCTGCTCCGCCAGGACAAGAACAGCCGAGTGGCTTGCGAGACGATGGTTACCACCGGCATGGCGGTGATCGCGGGCGAGGTGACCAGCAAGGCTTACGTCGATATCCCCAAGGTTGTTCGCAATACCATCAAGGAAATCGGCTATACAGACGCCTCGATGGGCTTCGATTACGAAACCTGCGCCGTGATCAGCACGCTCGACGAGCAGTCCGCGGACATCTCGCAGGGGGTCTCGGCCGGCAAGGGCAAGCACAAGTCTCAGGGCGCCGGCGATCAGGGTTTGATGTTCGGATTCGCTTGCCGGGAGACACCCACCTATATGCCGTTGCCGATTCACTTGGCGCATCGCCTGGTCGAGCGGCTGGCGAAGGTTCGGCAGGAAGGCATTATCAAGTGGTTGCGCCCGGACAGCAAGAGCCAGGTCACCATAGAATACAAGAACGGCAAGCCGCACCGCATCCATACGATCGTGATCAGCACGCAGCATGACGAGTCGGTCTGCACCCACCGCGGCAAGGGCAATCTCACCAGAAAAGCTGAGCAGGAGATCGTCGATAAAGTGATCAAGCCGGTGCTGCCGCCGGAACTCGCAAACGGCAAGATCAAGTATCACATCAACCCGACGGGCCGTTTCGTGGTCGGCGGGCCGCAGGGCGATTGCGGGCTGACCGGCAGGAAGATCATCGTTGATACTTATGGCGGGCGCGGCGCCCACGGCGGCGGGGCGTTTTCCGGAAAAGATCCCAGCAAGGTCGATCGGTCGGCCAGCTACATGGCCCGCTACGTGGCCAAGAACATCGTGGCTGCGGGGTTGGCAGATGTTTGCGAGTTGCAGTTGGCCTATGCGATCGGCGTGGCAGAACCAGTGAGCGTTTTGGTTGACACGCAGTGTTCCGGGCGCATTTCGGAGAGCCGCATCGAAGGACTGATCCACGACCACTTCGACCTTACCCCGCGCGGGATCATCAAGAGGCTGAATCTGCTCCGCCCGATCTACAAAGAAACGGCCCGTCACGGCCATTTCGGCCGGAAGGGGCCGGGATTCACTTGGGAACGACTCGATGCCGCGCCGAAGCTGAAGAAAGCGGCCGCCAAGTATATGAAGTGACCCGCTGCGCGTCGATCAACCCACTGTCGGATTCTTCGAATCCCGCACCGTCAATGCAATCCGCATACAGGTCCGAATCGCCGTCAGGTGGACTGCCAAACGGCAAGCCACGCATGGCAAGCCACCGGCAGGGTGCTTCGCAGTGACTTTCCCGGCGCGCCGGGATTTAGCAGACGCGGCGTCCTGTGCAACCCGTGAGAAGGGCGATAAAGGTTGTTGTTATGACGAGTGTCCTCTCTATGGTTCCACGCTGTTGATGTCGGCAAGCTGTGCCTTACAGAACAGGCGCATGACGCCGGGTGTATCGTTAGCGTCGATACTCGCTTGAAACCACCGAGCGGCCTGTGTCGAATCACCATCGAGTCGCGTCATTTCCGCAGCGGCACAATAGACCAACGCCTGCAACCCCGGTGTGGGTGTTGCGGCAACGATCAAATCGAGATCATCGCCGACGCCGGCGAGGAAATCCGCCAGAAGCGATAAGTAGTCTCCCTGCACGTGTGAACGGCGTCCTTCGAGCAGGATCCTCGCATCTTCGAGATCGCCGCCGCCCGCCTGTCGCTTGGCGATAAAGCGAAACACACGCGCGGAGTCGTCGTTCGGATTCAAACGCAACGCGTGTTCGAAGTCGACCGCCGCTGCCGTGGCGTTGTCTTGGATGAGGCGCAGCACGCCCCGCCGGAAGAAAGGCCCGGCCCGCAGGGGACTCAACTCGATAGCGCGGTCCAGATCCTGGATGGCCTCCTCGAGCCGGCCCACTTCGGCATAGGCCGATGCACGGGAAGCATAGACGTACGTCAGACTCGGGTCGTGTGCGAGCGCATTGGAATACACCTGGATGGCCTGATTGTAGTGACCGGCATCGAGGTGGTTCTTGGCCGTCGTGACGAGAACGCCCGCGAAATAACCGCTCAGCTCAGCGCGCTCGCGGGCTAAATCCAGGTAGGCGGCTGTTGATATGATGCTGGTCGTGACGAAGACCCCCACCAATATCACCGCTACAGAGTACCGATGGCGACGAACGTACTTGCCCAGCCGCACGTGCAGTTCGGTCCGGCGAGCGCGGATCGGTTCGTCGTTGAGGAACCGCCGCAGATCGGCACTCAGCTCTGCCGCCGTCGGATAGCGCGCCCCGACGTCCTTGGCCATCGCCCTCAGGCAGATCACTTCCAGATCGTTCGGAATCCGCGGGATGATCTTCCGCGGCGAAGTCGGTTCATGCTCCAGCACTTTCTGGATCATTTCGTGTTCGTGGCCGCCCGGGATCGCCGGCTGAAATGTCAACAGTTCGTAAAGTGTCGCCCCCAGCGAGTAAATGTCCGTACGTTGATCGACATTCGCCCCGCCGTCGCGCACTTGCTCCGGGCTCATATAGCGCCAAGTGCCCATGAGCTGCCCGCTGCGTGTGGCCGCCTCCTGTGTCATGTCCTTAGCCAGCCCGAAATCGCTGACCATCACGCGGCCGGTCTCGCAGAGGATGAGGTTGTTCGGTTTAATGTCGCGATGGATCACGCCGGCGTCGTGGGCGAAATGCAGAGCGTCGGCCACGTCGGCCATCCAGCCCGCCACACGCCGATAGTAGTCCGATCCTTGATTCACGGGATGAGAGCCGGCGTCGTCCGAGGCTTCCGCGTGCTCTTTGACGAGTTCACCGAGCGACTGCCCGCGGATCAGTTCCATCGCGTAGTAGTGGCAATCCTGATCCTGTCCATAATCGTAAATGGGCACGATGTTGGGATGCTGCAAGCGCGCCGCCGCGGCGGCTTCGGCTTTGAACCGCTCGCCGCTTTCAGGCCGCAGGGAATGCAGCAGCGCCGGCAGCACTTTCAGTGCTACGGACCGATTGAGACTGCGCTGCACGGCTTCGTACACCACGCCCATGCCGCCTCGGCCGATCTCGCGCACGATTTCGTAGTCGCCGATCACGGATGTGGTGGCCAGCTTGCTGCCGCCCGACTCGCGAGCCGCCTCGCGGAGCGTGTCTTCCAGCGCGGTGTCGTCGCTGGCCAGCTTGAGTTGCTCCTCGCATTGTGGGCAACTGTGCAGATGCTCCCGCTCCGCCGGCGAAACTTCCGTTTCGCCGCGGCTATATTGCAGGATGCGCGTGAAGCTGAGACACTCGGACATGGTCGCCCCAATAGGCCGATACACCGCTCCCCTTCTCTGCCCGGCACGGGCGGGAAGGTCTCTATCAACCATTCTATCCCGCAGTCGGTATGGTTCCAAACAATCCGGAGTGGCTCGCGCGGATTCTCAACGCAGATGCCCGCAACCCCGATTTGCAGCTCGACCGCTTTCAACTTGCTACTCGTTACTCGCTACTGGTTACTGACTACCGAGTACTGAATACACTGACCCCCAAAGCGGCCAACATTCCCTTCGCCTTGGCCATGGTCTCGCGGTATTCCGATTCGGGGTCGCTGTCGGCGACGATGCCGCTGCCGGCGTGGACGTAGGCCCGGCCATCTTTGACGATCATGGTGCGAATGGCGATGTTCATGGCCATGCGGCCGTCGAAGCCGATGTAGCCGATCGATCCGCAGTACGGGCCACGGGCGACGGTTTCGAGTTCGTCGATGATCTCCATGGCTCGAATCTTCGGCGCGCCCGTAATCGAACCGCCGGGGAAAGTCGCGCGCAGGATGTCAATCACCGATTCCGCGTGCGGCACCCAGCCTTCGGCTTGGGGATTCGATTCACCGAGTCGGCCGCGCACGTCGGCGACGAGGTGATGCACGGTCGTATAAGTCTCGACCGTCGGCGGCCAGTCGATCGACACTTCATCACACACTCGGCCGATATCGTTACGTTCGAGGTCGACGATCATCGCCAGTTCTGCCAGATCCTTCTCGCTGGCCAGCAGTTCCGCCATGACGGCGCGGTCCTCCGTGGCATCGCTCGCCCGCGCCCGTGTGCCTTTGATGGGCCGGGTGAGAACTCGGTCACCCTCGACGTGCAGGAAGAGTTCGGGCGACGAACACAACACTTGATGGTCACCGCAGCCGAGATAAGCCATGTAGTCGGCGGGGTTGTGGCGCCGCAGCGCCCGATACAAGTCAATGCTGTTGTCGGACATAGGGACGCCAAACCGCGTCGTGAGGTTGGCTTGATAGATATCCCCCGCGCGGATGTATTCGAGAATTCTCCGCACGCCGCGAACATACTCATCGCGATTCTGGAGCACGTCAGAGCGAGTGGCCGGTGGTATGGTTACGGGCGGCGGCGGCTGATCTGCGGCGGCTGTGATCAGCGACTCCATGTGGTCCAACCGCTCGGCGAGTTTGGGTCGATGCGGAGCGAATTCGGCGGGCAGCTCCACACCGGCGACGTGCCAACGCTCATGAAGATGGTCGAAGACGGCCAGCGTGTCGTACAGGCCGAAGCAGGCGAACGGAAGATCAAGGTCGCGTTGGGTTTGTTGCGGCAGGCGTTCCAGAAAGCGGCCGGCCTCGTAGGCCAGATAGCCCACCCAGCCGCCGACGAACGGCAGGGCGTCTTCGTCGGATTCGATCCCGAAGCGCAACACTGCATCGTCTAACGCGTCGAATGGGTCCACGCCGTTCCGGTCATCGCAGCGGAGCGTCGTGACTGGATCGAAAGTCACAAACGAATAGCGGCCATAAGTCTCGTGACCACAGCGGCTTTCCAGCACGGCCAAGCCCGCCCGGTCCGCGCAGCCGAGCAGCACTTGCTCGACCGTGCCGCACTGTTTGGCGGCAATGACGCGGGCATCCCATTTGAGATTCGTCCTGCCGGTTTTGATGGACATCGTGTGCCCGGCAAGTATATCACAGCGAGCGATTTCTGGCACAGCGCCGACATGCTGCTCGCTTCGGATGGGAGCGTGTGGTAGGATGCCGCGTGAAATTGGATAGGTCCGGATGAACCGCGTACGAAATTCAAGGAAGATGCCATGAAAACCCTCATCTTGCTACTGTGTGTGCTTCCCTTGACCGCTCCGCCCGAGCAACAGCCCCTCGAATCACAGAAAGCCACCCAGCCGACGCCGGCGTTCGCCATTGGCGAAGTGACGGGCACGGAGGTGAACGTCCGCAGCGGGCCTTCGGGAAACTATTATGCTGTGATGCGATTGTCGGCAGGTCATCGAGTGGTGATCGTCGATCGGCGTCCGTCATGGGTGGCCATCGCGCCGCCGAAAGGCGCGTATAGCCTCATCGCGCGCGAGTATATTGACCCCGACGGCGAGAATAAGGGCGTAGTCAACGGTGACCGCGTGTGGGTCCGCGCCGGCAGTGACCTTTCGGAGCAATTCTACGCCAAGCAAGTCCAGCTCAACGAAGGTAGATCCGTGACGATCGTGGGCGAGACCGAAACACACTACAGAATCATCCCGCCCAAGGGCGCCAAGCTGTGGATCAGCGAGGATTACGTCCGACTCATTGAGGACGCCGATGTCGAATCTGGAACGGCGGCAGAGCCTGCCGTCGCCGAAGCGCCCGCAGAACGGCCGGCGTCGACACCGCCTGCAACGAAGGCGACGCAACCGACTCAATCCGCGCCGACCGCACCGAAAATCACGGGCATCAAATCAGGAAACATTCAGAAGCGGATCGAGGCCATTGAAAGCGTGCTCGATAAAGAATTCGAGAAAGAGCGCAGTGAGCGCGACATTCCGATGTTGATCAAGCGCTTCACTCCAATCGCCGAACAAGATGACGACACCGTCGCCAAACACTATGCCCGATACCGAATCCAGCAGCTCGAGCGCGTCATACAACATGCCGAAACACTGAAGAAGCTTCAAGTCCTGGACGAACAATGGACGCAGAGCCGCCATCAGTTCCTTAAGCAGCGCACAAGTCTGCACAGGGCCCGCCCGGAGTTGACGCGCGCGTTCGACGTTCGCGGAAAATTCATCATCAGTGCAGCCTATTCGAACCCCGTCGGCCCGCGGCGATACCGGCTGATCGATCCGGACAGCACGGGCATGATTCCCAGGACCATTGCTTATGTGGAGATTGATCCGCAATCCGAGATCGACCCGCAGGCGTTTTTGGGTCGCTATGTGGGCGTGCGCGCCCGCAGCAGACACTTACTGGAGAGCACCGTCGATCGCATGTTGGTCTACATAGCCGCCGAAATAGTGATTCTGGAAGAGGTAGCCGAAGATGCACCACAATAACGACGAGCGCAGGGTTTCCAACGATACACGCCGCCTGGGCAAGTCCGCACGACGTGCTGGCCGGGGTTCGTTGTTTCTCAAAACAGTCTGGCAGTCGGCGCGTCTCATGACCTGCGGCGTGCTCTTGCAGGCGTCGGGTTGCACGTTTGACAGCGAGGCATTTTTCGGCGACAGCCTGGCTGCGATCTTCGACAACATCGCGACCACGCTGATCATTACCACCCTGGCCGACTTGCTGGGCGTCACCCCGACATTCGGCTTTTGAACATCCGACCTGCCGCCGTCCGGCGCCGGATCAATTCACTAGGCTCTGGCTGGAAACATCCAAGGAGTCGCAGATCCCGGCGCGCCGGGAGAATCCCGACTGGTCGGGAGTCTGCGCGAGGCCTCGCGCGGGTTAAAACCCGCGGTTCCTTGAAAGAATCCGAGTTTCCAGACAGACCTTAGTGAGGCACATTACGGCTGCGGGTATGCGGAAACGGAGCAATGGACCGCGCCCACACGTCGCTGGCTCTCTCCGCACAGGATGGGAACAACTTCGACACCTTCAAGTTCCGCAGCGAACACCTCGGCTGCCGCTTCGTCCAGCGGGGCATAGAAGCCGCCGTAAGCAGGCATGATGTAGCGCTTCGGTTCGTGAAGACCGTTGAGATAGTTGATCCCTCGATCCGCGTCGGCCAAACTGGGCACGGGCACGACATTCCAGCCCAATCGCCGAAGCTGCTCGTGCAGTGCCCGGCGATCGGCGGATCGGCGGCGAATCGAACGCATGTACGCCTGGGCGTGGCGATTGCCGGGCCACTCCGCGGGCGCCAGCGTCTGAGCGGCCAGGATGTCCAAAGCAACGAGGAACCGTTGAAGATTGCCGACCGGAGAATCCGCCGGACCCGCCGAGAAACGGTTCGCCAGCGACAGCGGGAAGTGACCCGCAGCGTTCGCCTGCCTGAAGACGTTGTCCAGAATCGACTTCAGAAACGCGCGCGAACGACCGGCACGCAGGTCGGCCTTCGCGTTTTGGGCGGTCGCGGCATCCAGCACGCCGTGGCTCAGGAGCGCTTCGGTGCCGAGTTTCAGAATCAATCGCACAGCCCGGTCATCGTCATTGACAAAGGCAACTAGTTTACCGTTGTGCACCCGTACTGTGAGGTCGAAGTCGATATGAAACGAAACAGCCGGCAGGACCACACAGCGGTCCACGTCAAACTCCGTGGCGAAAGCCTGCAAAACCTGTTCGCGTGTAAGCCCGAGTGCCGTGTTGCGGTAGATTTCGGCTTCGCCGATGAGCAGGATGCGCTCGTCCGTCTTGGGGTCGCGGACAGCCAGCAAGTTGCCGCCTTGAAACAGCAGCGGCGATTGAACCACTGCGTGCCCTGCCGCCGCCAGTCCGTCGGCCAGAAACGTTTCACCCGGCACAAGGACTGTGCCGTCCTCGCGGCGCGAGGCGTAGCGCGGCACCAGCGTAGCGGGTTGCTGACCGCCGGATTCTCCGGCGCCCACGGTTCCCGATTTGCCGTTGTCCTGAGCCCACTGAGAGACGATCAATGGTTCGGCACAAATCGTCAACTGCTCCCGCCGCTTCCAGGGCCAACCCTTTGCAAGCTCGATAAATCCATCGAGATGCTTCGTCTCGATGCTCAGCAGAAAGGAAGCGTCGGGCAGACGTTCGACCAATTGCCGGGCGATATCGATACCGTCTCCACAGCCGATCCCTCGCCAGTACGACCCGCGCGTCGCCTGTAGCCGGATGAGCCCAATGTTGTGTTCGCCGCTTTCGGTGGCCACGCGATAGTCCGGGCGGCTCTTGATGAAGCGGAAAGGGAGCTCCCGGAGTTCGTCACCCAGGGCATCGTCGCTCACGCCCTCCATCAGTCGGCGAGCGACGAAGGATACGATGGCGTGCGGGACACGAACTTGCTCGTTCGGCGGCGCAAAGGACGCCAGCAGATCGACGGGCAATCCAATGTTGCGGAGCAGTGCGAGGCGGTTCGACAGGGCGGTATCAGCGGCGAAACCAGCCGGCCCGAGCACTCGAATCACTTCTGCCAGCGTGGGCAGCAGGCCGTTGCGCGCCAGATTGGTTGCCACGACATCCGCTGCCTTGCGGATGACTGCCGGCTCGGGCTCGGACGGCTCGTGAATGGGCAGCGTGACGCGTGCATTACCGAGAATCGGCGCCCGGAAGCCACGCAAGGATGGGCGGGCCTCCGGCAGCGAACGGCGATAGGCCAGCACCGTCTCCGCCGGTAGATTGTGTAGGACGCGGATGGCCTGCTCGCCGACTGCTCCGGTTTGCGTGGGCGCATCAGCGG
Source organism: Planctomycetota bacterium (assembly GCA_022573485.1). Classification (GTDB taxonomy): domain Bacteria; phylum Planctomycetota; class Phycisphaerae; order UBA1845; family CAIVHJ01; genus JACZTW01. The sequence continues at coordinate 4,594 of JACZTW010000017.1, read as the reverse complement.
ATTGCGGTAATCCTTCGCCGGGCGGGGCGGCCGCCGCGTCATCCTGGACCACGACGTGGAAACGCTGTCGGTAAGAGGAGCGAATCACGCGATCCACCGCCCGCCGCAGGAATTCCTCCGGCAGGTTCAGCGCCGCAAGCGTCTGTCGGCCGATGGGTTGATCGAGCATTTGAGTGAGCACTTCGGCTTCGACACGTTGATCCGGCACCACTGCGGGCGGTGCGGTGAGTTCGCGAAGCATCGACTGCGGCGCCGGCCATTGCGGCGCCAATTCAGTGGCCCGACGCAGATGCTGCTCCGCGAGATCGAACCTTTTTGTCTCCGCGTACGCCCAGCCCAGGAAGAAGTGCGCTTCCGCGTCATCGGCGTCCTGCTCAAGCGACCGCCTACACAGCTCGATGCTTTCCTTGTACCGTCGATCCGCACAATACAACCCGGCCAGTTTGGTCCGGGCAGGCCGGTAGTCGCGTTGCCAGGCCAGCGCCCGCTCGAACATTTCGATGGCCTCCGGCAAGCGCTCTTGTGATGCCAGCGCAGCGCCTTGTGCGAAGTACCTTTGCGCCAGCATGGGCTTATGGCCGGAGGCAGCGTAGGCGCCGAATGAGAACACACCGAGCATGATCGCGACAAAGGCGTATCCTGCGCCGGCCAGGCGACCGCTGCGCTTGAGCCGCCATTGATGGATGGAGAGATTTGATTTGTATACCAGACGCGCGAATTCAACGCCCAGATACGCAGCAATGGCAGCCAGCCCCAGGCAAAACAGAAACGGCACTTGGCCGTAGAGACCGCGAAACGCATATACGGCGGCGAGAAAGAGTACGCACGCGAGGGCCTCCTCCGGCAGCGAGTATCCCTGCAGGCGATCCGACTTACCTTTGAAAGCCGCGGCGATGACCAGCGAGCCCGCCGTCAGAATCGCGATCACCAGCAAGTTGACTTCACCGTCGAACCACATCAACAGACCGAAGGACGCGAAGACGTATGCCGCAGTCAGAATCCAGCGCGGCAGGGCACGCGCGACTCCGGCGCCGAACTGAGGCGCGGGCGGTCGCTCCGTGCGCTGCGTCGCGAACAGTGCCGGTTTGCCCGGCCCGAAATAGAGCGCGTCATTCGGGCACACACTGATGCAGTCGTTGCATTTCATGCATCCGGGATCCACAACCATGCCGAAGTCGCGGACTTCCTGATGGACCCGGACATTCGAGGTGCACACAGCGGTGCAATGTCCGCAACCGCGGCAGGCGTCGGTCACGCGAATGCGCCACACCGCAAATTGATCGGCTACGCCGAAAATGGCCCCGTACGGACAGCCGAAGTTACAGAACCCCTTCGAGCCCATAACATAAATGATCACAAAGCCGCAGGCCAGAAACGTCAGAGCGATGGGCAGCCACTCATTCGGAAAGGTCGCCCAGAACTCCTCGGTCATCAAGCGCACTTCGCGCTCGCCGGTTGGAACGTCGTGTACCGCTCGCCAAACAACCGGGCCGACAAACATGTACATGAAGGCAATGAGAGGCACCAACGCCAGCAGGCCGATCCGCGCCGGCTTGGGCTTGATCTTCAGCTTGCCGAGGAGCCAACGGCAGAGATCCTGCAGGGCGACCAAATGGCAGCCCCACCCGCAGAACCATCGGCCCAGAATCATCGTGCTGAGGATGGCCAGCGCGAAGAAAATCAGGCCGGCGTTGATGATGCCATGCTTGGAGAATTCCATCGCCTCGGACGGTTCGAGTGGCGAGAGGGTACTGCCGTCCCCAAAATACCATTGAACGACGTGCAGAACGATCAGCAAATTGACCGCCAGCAGCACCAGGGCCCGCCTCTTGCCCGCACGCGACTTGCGAATTCGGCGCGAATCGACCACCGGCAACGACACGCCGCCTGTCGGCGACTCATCGGAGCAAGTCTCGCTTTGGGATGGACGGCTTGACGCCATGTAGATCCGTGGAACAGGCAATTGTTGCGTACGAGGCCGGCCCCAACCGGGGCGGTTCTCTTATTATGGATGATAGTAACACGAGTTGCCCGATTCAACGCGGCACAAGACCAGAACGACGACCGGACCCTGATAGTCCGGGATGCCCATGCCACTCAGGAGCTTTTGCACGCAGGATACGTGCGGGTTCGCAACAGGACGAGCCTACGGCAGCCGCATCGCCGGCGATCCTCGAAGCTCAGGCGGACCGCCGAGGTTGGGTTGCGGCCGAGACTGGAACTTGTCGTCCGTGTCCGTGTGCTTGTTGGCCAAGTCGATCGGCTCGCCATTGATGAACGCCGCCAACACTTGATTCGATGCTTGCAGCGGTGAATCAGTCGTCAGGATGATATCGGCGGTCTTGCTTTGCTCGAGCGAGCCGTGTGTCGCACCGAGGCCGAGGATTTCGGCGGCGTCGAGCGTCAAAGCGCGCATGGCCCGCTCTTCGTCGAGTCCGTACGCCACGGCCATTCCCGCTTCGATACCCAAATGCTTGGCCAGACTTGCTCCGCCGGTAGCGAAGGCGAAACGCACGCCCGCCTCAGCCAGCACCGCCGCGTTGGTGTAGATGCTGTCCCACGGCTCGAACTCGCCCCTGGGGTAGGTGGTCGATTTCGTGATGATGACGTCGATGTTTTTCTCGGCGAGTTGGTCGGCGACCTTCCAGGCTTCGCGCCCGCCGTAGATGATCGGGCGCAGATCGTAGCGCTCCGCAAACTTGAAGGCTTCCAGAATACCTTTGTATGAATTCGCCTGGAACAGCACCGGCTTTTCGCCGCGCATGTAGGGGATCATGGCTTCGAGGCGCGGATCGTGCTGCGGTTCCAGATCGGGATTCTCTTCGGCAACTGTTTTGACCTTGGAATAGCGCTGAGCTTTACGGAAGAAATCCTCGATCTTGATCATGCGTTCGCGTTGTTCTTTTTTCCGTTCGCGATCGCGTTTCTTTTGTTCTTCGGTCATTTCGCGCGGGAATTCGATCGACTTTGAGGGCACCGAAACCGGCAGACCCACTTCAAATTGAATCACGGCTTCCGGCATGGACCAGCCGTCCAGCCGTACCACGCCGGCGCGCGGCGCCACCGTTCCCCGGCCACCCATCACGACGGCCGTGGTCACGCCCTCGGTGCGGGTCACGCCGATGAGGGCCGAGTGCGGGTTGTAGGCGGACACGGCATACAAATCCGGCTGAAAGTTGCCGATCTCCGAAGTGTCCACGGTGCCGGACACCGAACTGATCTCGGTGATTCCGAGCGACGTGCCGCAGTTGATCAAGCCGGGGTATGCGTGCAGGCCCGAGGCATCGACCACGGTCGCGCCGGCCGGCGGCCGGCGGTCGCCGTTTGCGCCCACCCAAGTGATGCGCCCGGCGGAAATCGAGATGGCACCGTTGAGAATCGGCGGGCTGCTGATCGGGTGAATCGTCGCTCCGGTGATCCAGTAGGTCGCTGTCGATGACGGCTCGATTTTCAATGGCGCGCGCATGAGCGCGAATTGTTTCGCAGGTCGGGGTGTCGGCGGGGCATCGAATTCGAATTCCTCATGCTGGAAGAACACTTCGCCATCGACCAGCGTCGTTATGCACTTGGTGAATGTATCGAGCGGGTGGGCGTCGAACACCGCCAGGTCCGCCAGCTTGCCTTCTTCGATCGAGCCGACGTAGCGCTCGACGCCGAGTTGGATCGCGGCGTTGAGCGTCACCAGCCCCAGAGCATCGTTCGGGCTCAGCCCGCCGAAGCGCAGTGACTTGGCTGCTTCCAGGTTGAGATGCCGGACCACCTCGGCGGAATCCGAGTTGACCGTCGCGACCACACCGCCCTGGATCATGCGCGCGGCGTTAAACGGGATCGCATCAAATGCTTCGATCTTGTAGGCCCACCAATCCGAAAACGTCGAAGCTCCGCAGCCGTGGCGGTGCATCTCCGGGATCACGCGATAACCCTCGAGCACGTGCTGCAGTACGCTGATGCGGTAGCCGTAGTCCTCCGCCATGGCCAGCAAGCGCAGAATCTCGTCTGCCCGATAGCAGTGGCAGTGGACCCAAATCTCGCCGTCATGGATGGCGGCCAATGCTTCCAACCGCAGATCGCGCCGCACCGGGCGCGGATCTTTGCCGGCGGCTTTGTCGCGCTCGAAGTCTGCCCATTCCTTCTTATAGTCGCGGGCGGCGTCGAACGAACGACGGAAGACCGCCTCCACGCCCATGCGCGAGCCCGGGAACCGCCCGCCGCCTCCCCGGCTGGAGCCGCCGCGTTTGACGTTTTCACCCAGAGCGAACTTGACCGTCTGCGGCGCCGGATGGAACAGCCATTCCGCCGCCGGCCGGCCGTACTTCAGCCGCAAGACTGCGTTTTGCCCGCCGATCGTGTTGGCAGAGCCGTGCATGGTGTGGATCATCGTGACCCCGCCGGCCAGCGCCCGAAACGCGCCTCGGTCGCGGTGGTTGATGACGTCGCGAATCCGAACTTCGCAAGTCACCGACATCGACCCTTCGTTCAACCCACCCTCGGTGCACATGTGAGAATGAGCGTCGATGATCCCCGGCATCAGGAAGTAACCGCTCAAATCGACTGTCGTCACGCCGTCCGGGGCGTTCAAATTCTTGCCGATGCG
>JACZTW010000250.1 GCA_022573485.1 Planctomycetota bacterium | reverse complement strand
TCGCCAAGTTCTTTTCTATTACCTCTCTGCGGCCTCTGCGTGCTCTGCGGTTAAATTCCCGAGTTACGGTGTGTCGAACTCGAATTCGTGGGACTGTTCGAGGCCGTTGGCATCGAGCACTTTGAGCACAGCCCGCGTCGTGCCAGTCTTGTTGACTTGGTCGGCCAGGGGGAAATACTGGATGAGGTAGTAGCCGTTTTGGTCGGGTCCGTTCATCGTAAAGCCGGGTCGAGCAGGTCGATCCATGAACACGGTGCTCACTTTGTCATCACTTGTGGTGATGACCAGGCGCGCCGTCGACCAATCCAAATCGACCTGTGGCTTGCCGAAGCGGTAGTCAATTCTGCTCTGGTAAATACGCAACTTAATCGAATCGCGAGCCACCAACTCATCCGGCTCCTCCGCCGCGCGGACCGAGCGACGCCAGGTTCCGCGGATCTTCATGTAATCTTTGCTCCCGCGCGTCTGATGGGCTGCCACCTCCACGGCGACGACCTGTCCGGGTTTGACGCCGGCCAAACGATGCGTGAACAGGAACGCGCTGTTGATGTCCGGACCAACCTCGATTCGTTCCTCGAGGATATTCGCAACGGCGTAGTCGGCGATCCCCAGCACATCGATGCGGTTCTGCTGAAATTTCTGACGCAGAATGAAACTCAGCGCGATGGTCTCGCCGACATGGGCGTCCTGGAGCGGGGCCACCGACCAGGCTCCCTCTTCGGATGAGCCGGTATCACAGGCCAACGAGCCGTACATACAGCCGAAGTGACAAAACGACATCGCGCCGAGAGATGCGATCCACGTGATCGCACGGCGGCGACTTACGAGGGGCGCATTTGTGAGCCGATTCGGCTTGCAATGGAGAATGGAATGGCGAGAATGGAAGGGATTCATGGAAACTTCTGTCTCTGTCTCGGTTTCGCATCCGCCGCCCGAGGCAAACGGATGCCGGGCATCAGAGCCAGTATCAGTCAGGACAGTCGCTTTTTCAATTTTCTATTGTGGAAATTCACGTTTCTTTGTGTGATGCGTATCATTGCAGGAAAATGGCGGGGGATCCGCTTGCTGTCCCCGCCGGGAACGCAGACCCGTCCGATCCTGGACCACGTCAAAGAGGCGGTTTTCAACATCCTCGGAGCGAAGCTGGCAGAGCCCGGACGAATTCCTCCGTGCCGAGTGCTGGATCTCTTTGCCGGCACGGGTTCGTTGGGCTTGGAAGCACTCTCGCGGGGTGCCTCATTCTGCACCTTCGTGGAGAAACACCGTGCAACCGCAGGCAGGCTCCGCGAGAACCTCCAAAACGTCAAAGCCGTCGAACTCGGGGAAGTGCGCGTGGCCGACGTGTTGAAAATGAGCTTTACGCAGCCGAATCCCAAAGAGGCCTGGGAGCTGGTCTTTCTGGATCCGCCCTACGATTTGGCCGGAAGTTTCGAAAGCGACACTCCAATTTGGCGACTCGTCGACAGGCTTTGTTCTGAAGCAGTCCTGAAGCCCGACGCCACGGTCGTGCTCCGCCATCCCAGGAAAACCGACTGTACGGCATCCACCTTCGATCAGCTCCAGCTTGTGGACCAGCGGAGTTACGGGGAGATGACCATTTCTGTCTTTGATTTCAGCTCTGTCGAGTGAAATACGTGACGCTGGTGTTGCCGTGTCGCGTGGTCGGAGTTTATTCTGTTGCGCATGAAGGCTCGAAAGACAAGCAAGGACGCGGCGGAAGCGATCATCCGCAAATTGAATGGAGCCGGTTTCGAGGTGTTGCTCGCCGGGGGCTGCGTGCGCGACTTGTTGTTGGGCCTGCAACCCAAGGACTACGACATCGCCACAAACGCCACTCCCCAGCAAGTTTGCGTGCTCTACCCCAGAGCACAGGTGGTCGGAGCCCATTTCGGCGTGGTGATCGTTCGTGAGTTCGGGCATTTCGTGGAAGTTGCGACTTTTCGGACGGAGGGCGTCTACACCGACGGCCGACACCCAGATTCCGTCGAATTCGCAACCGCTGAAGAAGATGCCATGCGTCGCGACTTCACGATCAACGGCATGTTCTTTGACGTACTCAAGAACTGCGTCATCGACCACGTCGGCGGGCAGGAAGATCTGCGGGGCCGCATCATCCAGGCCATCGGGCATCCCGAACGACGCTTTGATGAGGATCACCTGCGCATGCTGCGCGCGGTGCGTTTTGCGGCACGGCTGGGATTCGAAATCGAGCAGGAGACCTTCGAAGCAATCTACAATCGCGCGGACAAGATTCGACGGGTCAGTGCGGAGCGGATTCGTGAGGAACTGGAGAAGATCCTGACCGATCGCAACCGCGCGGACGGCTTTGATATGCTCCGTTCGACCGGTCTGTTGCCACATCTTTGGCAGCAGTCACAATGGAGCACCGAACTCGCGGAGAAGAGCAAGCGAGCGCTCGCCGCTCTTCCTGAGAAGGCAGGATTCTCCCTAGCCTTCGCGACGATGCTATATCATCTTGCCGCGAAGAGCGCCCACGGCGCCTGCCGCCATTTGACTTGCAGCAACAAAGTTCGGACGGAGGTGCAGTGGCTGATCAACAGCCTGGGCGCGCTCACCGGCGACGGCGTCAAGACGTTGGCCGATCTCAAGCTGCTGATGGCCGGGCCATGCTTCGAGGATCTGTGCTCGTTGCTTCGGGCATCCTTGATCGCAGAAAATCAACCGCTCGAGCAGTACGAGAGACTTTGCCACGATTCGGCAGCCATTGCGCCGGACGACGTTGCTCCCACCCCGCTGATCAACGGCGATGACTTGATCCGGATGAATGTGGAGCAGGGACCGGTTTTCAAGCGCGTCCTCGACGAAGTCTATTACCGCCAACTCAATCTGGAATTGACCAATCGGGAAGACGCCTTGGCGTGGGCAGGCAGGCTCGCCGAGGCGAGCAGCCCCTGAGCGGCGATTTCCCCCGCGTCTTGTGAGTATTTCGGATGATGCACCGAGGGGAACTTTTCAATTCGGTCCTTGCCTGTAGGCTTCGTGCGGGCTAGGATCGCGCACGAATCTTGCAACCGCCATGGAAGGAGGTTGATCATGGCCATCGGAATCAGTTTCGATAAGGGAAAGGCCGAGTATTTTGTTGAGCGATTGAACCGGGGCGCTGCCATTGAACGCGTCGAGACGACGGAGGACATGCTGGCCCTGATCGGCGCCTGTCGATACGTGGTGGCCACGCGCGCCCCGACAGTTCACCCGGGCACACGCAGGAGCGCGCTTCCGATCGATCGCCGTCGCGCTGTTCGCGAGTCCCTCGCGAGCGACATCGGCGCAGCCATCGAGTGGCTCACCGAGGCGACGCGAATGGTGATCGAAGGCGAATATGATGCGCGCTTCGAAGCGCGGCACTATGCAGTGGCGGAGGCGGTTGAAGACGGGGAACACCATTGGAAGGTGGTCGTCACTCGGGGCCAAAGAGACCGGCGTGACGTCGAGCCGAACTGGGTCCGGGGAGTGGCGTCGGATTGCGGTTATGCCGCCCGAGCCGGGTAAGCGATCGCGCGCCGCATTGCCGGCTGCGTCAACGACCTCCCAGCGCATGAATGGTGTCGTAGATCGTCCCGATTCGAGTGATGCGCAGGCCAAAGTTCTCGCCGACTTTGACAGCGTGCCCCAAGCCGATCTGCCGGTCTGAGGCGATCAATTCCAGTTCGGCATCAAACTTCTTGTCGAACTCGATCACGGAGCCGACGTTGAGTGCCAGGACGTCGTCCATCTCCATGGTACGGTGGGCAAGCTGAACGATTACCGGCACCTCTAATTGCAGAATGCGCCGCAGTTCCACCGGCAGCTTCTCGGGCAAGGGCGCCGGCGGGCCAGGGATCGCACTTGCCGGGGGCGCCGCCGCGGGTGCTGGATTGGGCGCGGGCTCGCCGGACACTTCGGTGGCCAGGAGTTCGGCCTCTGCCAGTAGAGCATCGACTTCGCTCTGTTCCAGATTGCTCATGTCCTTCGTACCTGCATATTCGCGGTGCCAGCGGGGACCGAAAGAGACACCTTATACATCGGCAACAAGCTGTGACGCCCTAAAGAAGGCCGAAAAGGCGTCGATGCTGGAGAGCGAGCGGAGAGATCGAATGATGAGACTTGGCGGCGCTATTCGAAGCGCCGGACACACACACAGGCGTTGTGTCCGCCGAATCCGAAGGAATTGCTCAAAGCGACATCGATCTTCATGTCCTTGGCTTGGTTGGGGACGTAATCCAGATCGCACCGGGGATCAGGATTGTCGAGGTTGATCGTCGGCGGAGCGATGTTGTGCTTGATGGCCATCACGACGGCCACCATCTCCACACCGCCGCTGGCGCCCAGGAGATGCCCAATGGCGCTTTTCGTGCTGCTCACGCTCAGCTTGAACGCGTGATCGCCAAAGAGCCGCTTGATCGCGACGGTCTCGGCAATGTCACCCAGCGGCGTGCCCGTTCCGTGTGCATTGATGTAATGCACGTCTTGCGGGTTCAGCTTGGCATGGCACAGGGCTTTTTTCATGGCGTCGAAGGCTCCCTGCCCGTTTTCGGCCGGCTGGGTGATGTGCCCGGCGTCGCCGCTGGCGCCCACGCCGGACAATTCAGCATAGATCTTCGCCCCGCGTTTCTTGGCGTGTTCCAGCTCTTCGACGATCAGCATTCCCGCACCTTCACCCATTACGAAACCATCGCGGTCCCGATCGAAGGGCCGACTGGCTCGTTGGGGCTCGTCGTTCCGAAGCGACAAGGCCTTCATCGCGGCAAACGCTGCGATTCCCAGCGGCGTGACCGCCGCTTCTGCCCCGCCCGTAAAGATGATATCCGCCTCGTCGCGCTGGATGGCGGTCAGGGCGTCTCCCATAGCGTGGGACGCCGACGCGCAAGCCGTCACCACGGTCGTGCATGGACCCTGAGCGTTGAACATGATCGAGATGTTGCCGCCGCCAGCGTTGGCCATCAGCTTGGGAATCGTGAAAGCGGATACTTTGCTCGGGCCTTTGTTCAGCAGCCGCTTGTGCTGCTGCTCGATCTCCAGGAGCCCGCCGATGCCGGAACCTACGATCACGCCTACGCGCGAGGGATCCTCTTGGTCCAGATCAAGCCCGCTGTCCTTGTGACAATTGCACGCCGCCCCAACGGCCAGTTGGGCGAAGCGATCGAGACGCTTAATCTCGCGACGATCAATATAGTCTTCGGGTCGAAAATCGCCGCATTCGCCGCCGAAATGGACCTCGTAGTCCGATGAATCAAACGAAGTGATCGGTCCAATACCGCTCTCACCATTGATCAGGCGATCCCAGAACGGATCCACACTCTCGCCCAGCGAGGTGATAATGCCCATTCCCGTGATCACGACACGTCGATCGGACATGGCCAACTCCACTAGCTCTTGCTGGCGACGGACATGATGAACTCGACGGCAGCGCCGACGGTCTGAATCTTTTCGGCTTCCTCGTCGGGGATGCTCATGTCGAATTCATCTTCAAATTCCATGACCAACTCGACGGTGTCCAGGGAGTCGGCGTTGAGGTCGTTGACGAACGAGGTCTCTTTCTTGATCTCGCTCTTGTCCACGCCCATTTGCTCGCTGACAATACCCGCCACTTTGTCGAAAACTTGCTCTTCCGTATGCACGTCGTTATCCTCCTGAACCTCAACCAGTTCTTATGCGAATCAAATGCTACCAAAAGGTACGGTACTATACTGACTGCGGCCGAGACTGACAACCGCGAATTCCGCCACCACATCCGGACGGGCCGCTTGAGAAACCGGCCCGCCATGATCCGTTTGGCCCAGTTCGCGCGCCCGTGGGCCTGCGTTCACATCAGCAGTCCACCGTCCACTAC